>JACMIU010000302.1 GCA_014380985.1 Armatimonadota bacterium
GCCAAACTCCGGCATCAGGCGAAACTCCACGAAATCAAATAGCACACCGTCCAAAATCGGACGCACCCGGCGCAGGGAAAACGCGCTATTGCCGGTGCGCCCGTTGTCGGCGGCAAAGGCGTGTAGGTACGACTGAATCAGCCCACCGACTTTGAGGCGCGATTTGCCGTCGGCGGAGGTGATGGTGAACGGTCCCGGAGCCATCGGCGGAGCCGCCGTCGGGTACGACGGGGTAGGAGATGCCGCCGGAACGGGCTTCGCTTCGGGGGGCGGGGCGGTCGCCGATTGCTGGGCGCGGGCGGGAGACAGTAGCAAACCGCCCGTGAGTAACGCGGCAACGCCGAGGGAGCGAATGTAACAAACATAGTCGGTCGGAATAGTATACATTGCCGCGATTATACACACTCCGTGCGAGATAGGCAACCGGGGCTACCGTGATTCGCGGGCAGGAGCCGGCTTCAAACCCGCCACCGGCAAGCGGAAAAGATCGCGTTGTTCGTTGCCGACAAGGAGCGTGTCATTGCCGTCGAAGCAAACCGATTCGCACTGCTTGCCCCCGGTAAAGACCATGCGCCGCGCCGGACGCGATAATAACTTCTCGCCGCCACCGCTAATATCGTAAAGCCACACGGATTGCGTGGGGGCTTGACACAGGACGGCAAGCGTTTTGCCGTCCGGCGATACGCTCGCGCCCGTCACCCAACCGCCCAAATCGGCTTTCGTTTCCACCAACTTCAACACGTTCACGCGGTCGGTGTACTGCGTGTCCAATCGGTACAGCGACGCCCCGACGCCCGGCGCGTTGATGTTGCTTCCCTCGCGCCATTTGGTGAGAAAATGCAGTTTGCCACGCACGACGAAAATCGCCTCGCAGTCAAAATGCCAATCCTCAGGAGGGTACGCGCTCTGGTCGGGGTAGGCGACCGGTAGCCATTTGAGAACCCGCGCCGCCACCACCGCTTCGGGATTCGGCTCGGCTAAAACGTAGACCCCCAGATCGCGGCGACCATTGCCGTTGTTGCCGGTATCGGCGATGTACAGCGTGTCGCCGTCAATCGCTATATCTTCCCAGTCGTAGTTGGTGGCGAGCGAGACGCCGATACCGGGGTACTCCGTTTTGCCCTCTACAGCAACGTCGGCGAAATAATCGCGCTGAACAAACGGCGGCACGATAACCGTTCCGTCGCTGCGCACGGCGAAAAGGCGGGCGGCGTCGCCCGAATCGTTGTGTACCCAATACGTGTTGGGGTAACGGCGGCTTTTCACCATGCCGCTCAGTTCGTTTATCGGGGGGTGCGTAATGGTAGCGACCACGGCAAGCGTCGGCGCGTCGGCGGTTTGCGCGGTCGCACCGAGAGCGAACGTTGCCGCCAGCGAAACGAACGCCGCGAGGAGTCGGGGAAAGAAAGTGCGCTTCATAATTACGAGCAGTATAAACGCTCCTCCAACGTTTTGGCAACCGCGAGCGCACACGAAAAAATTGCCGAGCCGTTTAGCAAACCCGGCACTTCCGGCGATACAGAACCGTTATGAACCACACTACGTTATGCTTGCCGTCCTTGCTACGCGCTTCCCGCTTCAGGGGAAGGGTCGCTTGGTGATGTCGCTACGATTGTTGTAGAAAGCAGAACCCCGATTCTTCCCACGCGAGAAAGAATCGGGGTTTATTTTTTGTGCCGCAGTAGACTAATTGGCAGCGTCATCAGACTCAGACTCTGAAGGTTGCGGGTTCGACTCCCGCCTGCGGTATCGGCTTTCCGTGCGATAAAGCGGGAAGCAGCTTGCTCTCCTATGCCCAACTGGTAGAGGCAACTCGCTTAAAATGAGTCAAAGTCCCGGTTCAAATCCGGGGGAGAGTATCGGCGAATCTCTACAGGAGGTCGCTATTTCGCCCGGATAGCTAATTGGCAAAGCGGCGGTCTCAAAAACCGTGTCTCATGCGGGTTCAAATCCCGCTCCGGGTACTCGAAAAAACGAACCGGGCGCGACGTTGCCCCCGGTTCCATTTCTTACTTGCGCCGCACTGCGACCGCACCCAGAAGCGGCAACGCAAGCAAGGCAAGCAATCCCGCGCCCGACTCCGGCACGACTGCGGCTACATTCGCCGTGCCGCTGATCTCAACGCGCAAACCGGTCGGGTTTTCCGATGCCCCCGGTGCGTTGTTGACAGAGAAACGAAGCGTGTTCACGCCACCGGTGAACACACCGGGGTTCGTGGTGTTGTTCACGGTAACGGGCGCAGAGAACGCGGTAAAGCCGATGCCGGAAGGAATCGTCAGACTCGTGCTGTTCAAAAACACGCCGTTCATCGAGTTGTCTACCGCGAACCGGAACGTCACCGACGCCGACGCCGGGTCGAAGCCGGTCAGGTCGAACGACGTGAGAAAGTCGTAATCGCCCGCCGCGTGATTGTTCTGTGTGCCGTTTGGAACCAGCCATTTCGAGGTGGCATCGTTTTGTAACCAGTTCGTGATAAGCGGATACGTGCCGTTGCTCGCCGTCATCAGCGACGCGCCGTAACTTCCGGCATTCGTGCCGAGCGTCCAGTTCGGGTCGGTCGCCCCTTGGGCAACGGTGGAACCGGTATTAAAAAGACTGAGCGGCGCGGCGTTCGCTACCGGAGTGGAAGCGAAAATACCGAAGCCGAAGACGAGCAATGCGAGAATGTATTTGTTCAAGTGTGTTATCCTTTGCGCGATTGTTTTCCGCAAGCCCTTTTGCTTGGAGCGGAATACAACGCCTTAGATTATGGCAAGAACGATGCGAACTTGTAGAAAATCGCGGTGCTTTCTGAAAAACCGGTACTTCAACGGGCTTTCCAAAAGCCGCGCCGGGCTACTCGCCGTCTACGGTGTAGGCAATGAACAGGTTGCACATCTCGTCGGTGGTTTTCGCGCCGTTCTTGACCGGTTTCGGCGGGCGGTCGGGGTTCTTCGGGTTGGCGTCCGAGTTATCGAAAACGGCTTGGAGGTCAATGCGCGTGTTTTGCGGCAACCGCACCGGCACTTTGTAGCGGTACGAACTTTGCCACGCGAAATCCCAATTCGACACGGAGATGAGCGGGAGCGGCGTACCATCGGGCAGTTCCGCCACCGCCCGCATCGAGACGCCCAGATTGTGCATATGCGGCGTCACCGATAAAAGCGTAATCGGTTCGCGCACGAACTCGCTGGTGCTGATTTTATATGCCCTGTCGCCCGCCGGGATAGTAAAGCCGCTCGCGGAAACCTCGCCGGTGTGCAGACGCTTCTTGACCGCGCCGCGCAGCCACGTTAGCCCGAACCGCGAACGGTCGGTTTCCGGCTTGCCGGTAGTAATATAGTGGACTTCCAGCACAATGTCCGCGCCTTTGGGCAAGCGGTTGCCAACGCCTTCGGGCAGTTTCCACGGCGTATGACCGGGAACCCACCCGCCTAAAACGCCGACCGCCTTGAACCCCGGTTCGCTTCCCGGCGCGGGCGAAACGTAGCCGGGGGCATCTGTCGAGGCGTCGAGGCGACGCGCCGTGCCGGACGTGTCCATCCAGACGTTGATATGATGCACGATTCGTTTGTTTCCCGGCTGAAACTCAATCGTCGAAACCCACTTATCGGCGTCGTGCGCGGTCGGCAAAACAAAGCACTGGTACACGTCGCGCCCTTCGGCGGGGGTCACGAACGGCATGGGCATTTCATACACGGCGTCGGGTGTTCCGGCTTTCCACGCGGGGACGGCAGGGGGCGTGGCAACCAAAACCGGCACAGGTAACGCGGGCGCAACCGCCTTCGGCGCGATAACCGCCCACGCGCCGAACGCCGCGATTTCCGCGTCCGTTAACCGGCGTTCGTCCACAAACTCACCGTGCGAATCGGCTTTCCATGGCGGCATTTCGCGCCGCTTCGTATACGACGCCATCGCCCTTGCCCACGACGCGGCGGATTGCGGCGAATCTAATGGCATTGCCCCGACCTCCCCGGTGCGGTGGCACGGAACGCAGTGCTTGGCAAGAAGCGGCGCGATTTTGGCGTAGGCAATTCCCACCCCCCTGCCCCCTCCCTCATCAGAATGAGAGAGGGGGAGACGCAGTGCACACCCGGCAACACGCACGGTTTGCGCCGGAACCGGTTTCCCTGCGAGTAGCGCGTCCACCGCCCGCGTCAGCGATTCGACGCTTCCCCGGTAGACGATTTTGCCGCCCGCGCCGAGAAGTATAGACTCCGGCGACTGCGACGCCCCGAAGCGACGGGCAAGGTTTCCCGACGAATCGCGCACCACGGCAACGTTCGCCGCCGTTAGCCCGCGCTCCTTCGCATGGCGTTGTACGTCCGTGTCGGTTTCTAAAGCGTTCGGGTACACGGCAACCACGCGAACGCCGCGCTTCGCAAACGCCTTAGCGAGTCGGGCGATTTGCGGCGCGGTGCGCGACGCCACCGGGCAATCGGTGGCGAGGAACACGATAATCGTGCGCGGCGCGAAGGACGGCGCGTTGCCCGACCGGGCGACACGCGGCGTGACCGGTTTCGGCGGCGCGAACGACAGCGTTAGCAGGAGGAGCGGCAACAGCCATGCGAGGCGATTCATGCCCGGTTAGCCCGCCAGATACTCGTCCACCGTGCGGACGCCGAACCCTTCGCCCGTGGACGGGTGCGACGACAAGGCAAGGAGCAACGCCCGCGCCGTGTCCAAGGACGTTAAGCACGGTACGCCTCGCTCCACCGACGCCCGCCGAATCTGCGCCCCTTCGCGTTCGATTTTCTTGTCCTTTGAAATCGTGTTAATCAGCAAGCCAACCGTACCGCCGTGAATCAAATCCAGCAGGTTCGGCGAGCCTTCGGAGATTTTCCGCGCCGTTTGCACGTTCGGCATCCCGCTTTGCTGCAGGAAAACCGCGGTGCCGCCGGTGGCGTAAATCGGGAAGCCCAGCGCGGCGAAGCCTTCAATCAAGGGCAATACCTCGGCTTTGTCGGCGTCGGCAACCGTGACCAGAATCGCCCCGGTGAGCGGCATATCGAACCCACAAGCGACCAACGCCTTGTACAGGGCGCGGGGGTACGTCGAATCCTGCCCCAGAATCTCGCCGGTGGATTTCATTTCCGGTCCGAGCGTGTTGTCCACGCCACTTAGTTTTTGGAACGAGAACACCGGGGCTTTCACCGCCGGGTTTTTCTGCTCCGGGTACAGCCCCGGCGTGTAGCCCTGCTCCTTGAGTGACTGCCCCAGAATACACCGCGTCGCCACCTTGACCATCGGGACGCCGGTGATTTTTGATAAATACGGCACGGTGCGCGACGAACGCGGGTTGACCTCGATAATATACGGCTCGTCGCCCTCGCAAACGAACTGGATATTCATCAAGCCGACCACGTTCATCGCACGGGCAAGGCGCGTCGCATAATCCACCATCTTGTCTTTCGTGACTTTGGATAGCGACTGCGGCGGATACACCGCCATCGAATCGCCGCTATGCACCCCGGCGCGTTCGATATGCTCCATGATGCCGGGGAGCAGACAGTCTACGCCGTCCGAGATGCAGTCTACTTCAACCTCTTTGCCGACGATATAGCGATCCACGAGAATCGGGGCTTTCGGGGAAACGTCCACGGCATAGCGCATATACGAGCGCAGTTCGTCCTCGCCGCTGACAATCTCCATCGCCCGCCCCCCCAGCACATACGACGGGCGCACGAGGCACGGAAAACCGATTTCCCGCGCCACTGTAACGGCGTCCTCGGCGTTCGTCACGGCGCGACCTTCGGGCTTCGGGATACCGAGTTCGCGGAGCAGTTTCTCGAAGCGTTCGCGGTCTTCGGCTAAATCAATCGAATCGGCGGACGATCCTAAGATGGGAACCCCGGCATCGCTCAGGGGACGCGCCAAATTAATCGCGGTTTGCCCGCCGAACTGCACGATGACGCCGTGGTACGGTTCCTCGCGGTCTAAAACGTTCAGCACGTCCTCGGTGGTCAGAGGCTCGAAATAAAGCCGGTCGGACGTGTCGAAGTCGGTACTCACGGTTTCCGGGTTGTTGTTCTGCACAATGGCTTCGTAGCCCGCCTCGCGCAACGCCCAGACGCAGTGAACCGTGCAGTAGTCAAACTCGATTCCCTGCCCGATGCGGATAGGACCACTTCCTAAAACGATAACTTTTTTCTTGTCGCTCATATCCGCTTACCATTAAACCACAACAATCGCGCTAAACTTCGGCTTGCGCGATTTCAAGGCACGCTTCGACGAACGCCAGCATTTCCAGCATCTTGGGGTTCGCCCGCGTATCCAGTTCGCCGAAAGGATAATCGAGCGGCGACACCACGTTTCCCTGTGTATCGCTCCACGGGTATTCGGGGTTCGGGTGCGTGTCACCTTCCGGCGACAGGTTTTGAATCGCTTCGGCAAGTGGCTTCGCGGTGTAGCGTATAAAATCGCGGTACGCCCGCCGCGATTTGCCGAATCGCGCTTGGATTTGTCGGTTCCCTAACGCCAGTTCTAAAAAGTCACGAAACACTCTATGCGTGTACGGATGCGGTTCGGTCGCGTCCAGCGCGGTGCGAAACCCCTCCGCCAACTTTTCCGTTGTCATCTGCAAATAATGAAGTCGTTGGCAAAGCGGTATACCGTCTGTTGTTTGTAGCAATTGAAAAACGGCAAAATCTGCCACTGCCTGACGAAAATAGGCGCGACGCCAACTCATTGCCCCGGTTCGCCCCACACCCAAACGTCGGCATTGTCCCAATCGCCCCACCCTTTCGGCAAGGACGACGACCGTTCTTGTTCGGGGGTAATCAGGGCAATGGCGGTCGGTGGAACAAACCCCTTATCGTCTTGATACGGGGCGAAATAAAACGGGCGAATCACACCGTCCTTCTCAAACGTATCCGTGCTTATATGCACCAAGCGAACCTCGCGCTTTGCGGGGTCGGGAAACCAGTAGGTGCGGATAATCGCCGGTTCAAAATCGTGGTTTGTTTCGGCGAGGGTACGCGCTTCCGCTTCCAAGTCGAACAGGGGAAAGGGTTTATCGTCCATGATTTTATTGTACCACTCGGTTTTTCACAGACAAACGCGGGGCGCACTTCAGGGTGCGCCCCCGACGATTCTGCGATTCTACGGCGCGACGGTTAGCACAATCTTGCCGCGGGTGCGCCCGGTTTTTGAAAGTTGATGCGCCTGTTTCGCCTCGCTTAGCGGTAGCACCGTTTCGAGGTACGTTCGCAGTTTGCCCTCGCCGATAAGACCGCTCACTTCGGCTAATTGATCCGCGTTCGCTTTGCAAGACACACGGGCGACTTGCACCTTCGATTCGCTCGCCTTCTCCTCGTTCGGCATTCCCGCCGCCGTGACCAGATACCCGCCCGGCTTCAGGGTTTGGTATGCCCGGTCAAGCGTGTCGTCGCCCACGGTATCGAACACAACATCCATGTTTTTGACCACGGTTTCAAAGGCTCGCGCCGTGTAATCCACAAACTCGTCCGCGCCTAACTCGCGCACGAAACTTTCGTTTTTGCCCGACGCCGTAGCCGTCACGAACGCGCCTTTTGCTTTCGCCAGTTGCACCGCCATCGAGCCGACCCCGCCCGACGCCCCGGTGATCAGGACTTGTTGCCCGCTTTGCAGATTCGCCAAATCGAACGCTTGCCACGCCGTCAGCACGGCAATAGGAAGGGACGCCGCTTCCGCGAACGACAAGGAGTCCGGCTTGTGCGCGATGCCGTCCGGTAGCGCAAGCGCATATTCGGCGTACCCGTCCGACGAATTGGTTACGGTCATGCCGTACACGGCGTCGCCGGGAGCGAAGTTCGTAACGCCCGCGCCCACGGTTTCTACCGTTCCGGCAATATCGCCGCCGAGGATGAGGGGAAGGGTATACCCGAACATTCCACCCAAACCGTCGCGGATTTTCCAGTCCACCGGATTGACCCCGGCGGCGCGAACCTTGACCAGTATTTCGCCCGCCTTCGGTTCGGGTCGCGGAACGTCCCCATATTTCAGAACGTTCTCGTCGCCATACTCGCTGATAACTACTGCTTTCATTTCGTGCCTCCGTGTTGAGTTGTCGTGACGACAATCCTGTAGTGCGTACACGGTTTGACACCATCGGTTCCCGCCTCCGCCGGGGCGGAAGCGGGAACCGTGAAGCGAAGGGCGGGGTAGAGACGCACAGATAACGCCTCCGGTTTGTCAATGGGTTTGCTTAGTATGTGCCGGTTAAATCCAGCGTTTTCCCCGTCACGGTTTTCTTGTTCGCCGCAGAAGTGCGTATCTTTTCCTGAAGCAATTCGTAGTATTTTTCTTCCGGCGTCGGGATGCTTGCCCAGTCGTCCGTCCACGCCGAAAGAAGCATCGCGTTCGCCAATTGGACACCGTTGATGCCCTCGTCACCCGATGCTAAAAGCGGTTTGCCGTCCCGAATAGCGGCGACGAAGCCGCGGGTAATCGCCCGGTGTTCGTTGCCGTCGGCGTTTTTCTCGACCGGGATTTCACATCGCCACGTTTCCGGCGACGCGAACGCTTGGTCAGTGGTTTGGGTAAACTCGCGCACCGATCCGCTCGTGCGCCAGAAGGTAATCGAGTTGCCTTCCATCTGAAGGCGTCCCCGGTCGCCGATTACGTTCAGGTAGTTCTGCCCCGCCGCTTCGCCCGTGGTCGTCACGAACGTGCCGGTCGCGCCATTTTTGTACTCAACATAGGCGGAAACGTCGTCCTCTACCTCGATGTCGTGGTGGCGTCCAAAGCCGCAGAACGCCCGAACCCGCGTCGGCATTCCGCAGAACCATTGCCACAGGTCTAAATTGTGCGGACACTGATTGACCAGCACGCCGCCGCCCTCGCCCGCCCACGTCGCCCGCCAGCCGCCCGAATCGTAGTAATACTGCGAGCGGAACCAGTTGGTGATGACGTACTGTGTGCGCCGGATTTCGCCGACTTCGCCCGCCGCGATTAACTCCCGCATTTTCTGGTGCAGGGGGCGCGTTCGCTGATTGAACATGATGCCGAAAACCCGGTCGGATTTCGCCGCCGCTTCGTTCATTTCGCGCACCTGCTTGACATACACGCCCGCCGGTTTCTCGACCAGCACGTGCAAGCCGTGCTTCAAGGCGGCGATAGCGAGCGGCGGATGGAAATAGTGCGGCGCGGCGACAATCACCGCGTCCACCTTGCCGGATGCCATTAGTGCCTCGGCGTCGTCGAAACGCTCCACGGTGTCGGGCAGGTTTTCGCTTGCCCAATCTAAGGCGGGTGCGCCGGGGTCGGCAATCGCGGCAAGGGTCGCGTCGGGTAGGTCGCCCGCCGCAAGGTAGCGGGCGTGTTCGCGTCCCATATTTCCGACGCCGATAACGCCGATTCTTGTCTTGTTTGTCATGTGTTGTTTCCTTGATTTGTTGCTTGGGCGGTCAAGTACCGAAACGACGATGCGAGGCAGTCAAATGGGTCACGCGGGCAAACGTCCTGCTCGACGCAGTACCATTCGACCTGCGCGGCGCGGCAAGCGGCGAGTATAGTATCCCACGGCATATTGCCTTCGCCGACCGCACCCATGCCGGGCTTGCCATCCGCGCCGATTTCAATGTCCTTCAGGTGAATCACCGGCACGCGCCCGGCGTTTCGCGTCAGGAGGGGCGCGGGGTCGGCTCCCGCACTCCATGCCCAGTACAGATCGAGTTCGAGGCAAAAGTCCGTGCCGCCTTCCGCCGCGAAAATATCCCACAGCGTTCCCCGGTTCCCGTCCAAATCGGCGGGCGCGAACTCAAACAGATGATTGTGATAGCCGAAGCGGATTCCGGCTTCTTTCAGGCGGGCGATTACCGGCGTGGCATCGCTGATGAAGCGGCGATAATTGTCCGCGCCCGTCGCGCCGAAGCCACCGTAGCCGCCGGGAAGCGCACCAATCGCCACGAAGGGGCAACCTAAGGTTAGGTGAAACGCAATCGCCTCATCGGTTCGTTCCGCGAGTTCGTCCCACGGTCGGTGCGTCGCTACGCACTTCAAACCGTGATCGTCGAGCATTTTCCGAGCCGTCTCGGCGGAAACCGCGCCGCTATTCATCGCGTCCACCGCCGACAGTTGCACCGCCGGGTAGCCGATGGCGGCGATTTTTGCCAGCGTGTCAGCGAAACCGGCTTCGGTTCGGGTAAAATCGCGCACGGTGTACAGTTGCACCGCCAAACAGGACTCTGGAAGGGGCGCGGACAAGGGAGTTTTTCGCATGAGGATTCGGTTGTTTCGTAAACGTTTGCGTCTACTGTACGCTATTTTAGGGAGTGGCGTCAAGCACGGAGCAGGGCAATGTGGTTTGGAATCATCAGCGGTTCCGTGTAGACCATGAGTACATTTTGCTGTTCCTGTTGACACCGCCCTCCATCCGCGATACACTACCTGCCGTAAGCCGAGGTGGCGAAATGGCAGACGCGCAACGTTGAGGTCGTTGTGCCGCAAGGCATATGGGTTCAAGTCCCATTCTCGGCACTTACTTAGGAAAGCGTCGCCGGTAGCAATACCGGCGGCGTTTTTTCTTTTCCCCAATACCGCTATGGACGAACCCGCCGCGCTTTTCCTCACGTCGCCCGAAGGTGTGCCGGTGCTGGAACGCGCCGCGTCGCTTCCCGGCGACAAAGCAGGGCGCGTCCTCGCGCTTCGTCGGGGGGGCGACGTTGCGCCAAACATCGCCGCGCTTGCTGCCGAAATCGCGGTTTCGCGGGAGCGTGCCGCCCGCCGCGGTTTCGCGGACGCCGAATGCCTGTTTTTCACTGGCGACGCTTTGGCGCAAGCGACTTCGCCCGCCCTGTCGCACTACCGCGCCGAATGGCTGGCGCGATTTGAAACCGTCGCCGACCTTTGCTGTGGCGTCGGCATGGACGCTATCGCGCTCGCGGCGGCGGGATTGAGCGTGGTTGCCGTGGACATTGACCCCGTGCGCCTTTGCTTCGCCCGCGCCAACGCCGCCGTGCGCGGCGTCGCGGAGCGTATCACGTTCCTTCAGGAGCCGGTGGAATCGCTCGGCTGGACAAATTACGGCGTGAACACGGCGTTCTTCGACCCCGCCCGCAGAACCGACGCCGGGCGCGTTTCCCGGTACGGCGACCGCTACGCACCGCCGCTCGACTTCTTGCACACTATCCGGCAACACGTGCGCGGCGGTTGCGCCAAGTTGTCGCCCGCCCTGCCGGATGACGTGTTGCGCGAACTGTCACCGTCGCGGGTGGAGTTTTTATCGGAGAACCGCGAGTGCAAAGAAGCGTGCGTCTGGTTCGGCGAAGCATACGGCGAAAGTAGCATGGACGACCCCTTCACGGCGGTTCTGCTCGGCGGAGTGATTCCCCGCTGGTTACAGGGAGGACCGGAATACGACGCGCCCGCCCCGAAGCCCGGCGCGTATCTGCTCGACCCCGACCCGGCACTCATCCGTGCCGCCGCATGGGGCGCGGCGTTTTTCTCGTTGGACTCCACCCTCTGGTCGGCAAACGATGCGTACCTTGCGACCGACACCCTGCCCACCGAAGCCGGGGATGGCATGGCGTCCGTGTACCGCGTCGTGGAAGCCCTGCCCTACGCGCCGAAACGGGTAAAGGCGTGGCTTGCCGAGAACGGCTACGGGCGCATCGTGGTCAAAAAGCGGCACTTCCCACAGGAGCCGGACGCCGTTGCCCGCGAACTCGGCGTTTCCGTGCGCGGGGCGGGGCGCGAAATCACGCTGGTTCTGGTGCGCGAATCGGCGAACCGGTTCACGGCGGTTTTCTGCGAACCGGTTTAGCCCGCCTCTTTCAGCAAACTCGTCATCATGCCGCCGTAGAACGAGATAACGATATACGCCACCACGCACGCCGCCAGCAAAAGCGCGAAAACACCCGTGCCGACCGCCAACTGGTGCGCCTTGACATCGGCTTCGTCCTCTAAATAATCGGCGACTTTGTCCATCATCGTGTCGAGCGAGCCGGTTTGCTCGCCGGTTCGCGCCATCTGCACCGCGATAGGCGACAGTAGTCCCGACTGCGCGAGCATTTCGGATAGCCCGCTACCCTGCTGGAGAAGCGGGGCAAGCCGTAGAATCTGCTCCCCGATAGCGCGGTTGCCGCACGCCCGCGCCCCGATTTCCACCGCCCGAAACAGGTTCACGCCGCCCGCGTAGAGTGCGCCCATCGCCCGTGCAAATCGCGCCGTGGCGTATTTTCGTGCCACATCGCCCGCGCCGGGAACGAGCATCTTGGCGCGATCCCACGCCGCCCCGAACGCCGGGTACTGGTTGAGGTAACGCCCCGCCCACCAAACCGCGAACGCGATTGCCCCAACGCCCGCCGCGAAGCCGACCCGCGACACCACGAGGTTCGCGCCGGTTTTGCCCATGCCGTTCTGCACGAACGTCAGCAGGAGAATCACGAAACCGGCGACCCCCAAAACGATTTTCGGATACATCGTTTCGCGCTTTAACTTGCGCCGCGTTTCGATTTCGCGCTCCAAGTATCCGGCGATTCGCTCGCACATGACTTCGAGCAGTCCGCCGATTTCCCCGGCGCGAACCAGTTCAATCTGAATCGGGGTAAACACGGCGGGGTATCGCTCCAAAGCGGCGGAGAGCGGATGCCCCCCCGCCACGGTTTGCGCGGCGTCCTTCAAAATATCTTTGAGCCGACCGTTTTGCGACTGTGTGGCGAGTGTGGTAATCGCCTGCACCATCGGAACCCCGGCGTTGAACAGTGTTCCCATCTGCCGGAACATGATCGCAAGATCGGGAAGCGGCACACCGACCAGAAACGGCGCGGCATGAATCGTGGTTTGCGCCCCCACTGGCACGTACTGCCCGCCGGGAAGCAAGCGCGGCGCGGTTTCGCCCCGTTGCGTCACGGTAGCGGCGGGCGCATTGCGGGCGGCGGCAAGGTGCATCGTGAACAAGCCCTGTTCGCGGAGCCGGTTCGACGCTTCCCGCGCATCGTCGGCTTCGATAACGCCGCTGGTGTCTTTGCCATCTTCGTTTTTTGCTTGGTAGGTAAATGTGGGCATGGTTAATCTATTCCCCGAATCCGGCTCCGCCGAACACGTCCATCGTTGCCTTGAGCGGACCCGCCACCGCGCCAATCGTAACATAGCCGACCGACAGCATGGTAACGAGTATGGCGAGACGCTTTTGCGCGTTTTTCGCGTCCTCGGTAGACTTCGCGGCGGCGTCCTGATAGTATGCGGTCACTTTGTCGAGCATTTCGCTCCACTGCCCGGTGCGCTGCCCGGTGATCAGCAGTTGCAACGGGTCATGCTCCAGCATTCCCGACGCTTGCATCGCGGCATCCAAACCGTTCCCGGCACGCAAGACGGGGACGCCCCCGGTTAGTAGTTGGTTCTTGTACACCGTGTTCGGCACGGCGTTCGCGGCGGCGACAAAAGCGGTTTCCGGCGACACGCCCGCGAGCAGTAACTTTCGCAGGAGGCGCGTGAATCCGGCGACGGCGCGGGTGTAGGACAGTTTGCGCATCACCGGAAGCATTAGCGCGATTCGGTCGCGGGTCGGGGCGAACCCCGGTTGCCGCCAGACGAACCCGGCGACTTCGCACAGGATATGCAAGCCGATCCCCGCCTCCGCGACCAGCACGCCCGCCGCCGCATCGAAGGCGATGACCCGGTCGAGCCCGGTCATCTCGATCAGCCCACCGCCGTGGTTCAGGCACGAATCACCGTACGACCGCCGCA
>JACMIU010000303.1 GCA_014380985.1 Armatimonadota bacterium
CGGTCGCCGCCAGCAGTCCGATTTGCCCCGCCGCGTGACCGGGAAGCGGTACGAGGACGCACGAACCGTCGCCGAACAAATCGCGGTGTTCGGGTTTGCCGGTAGTCGCGGATAGCGTTTCCGTCCAAACAGCACGTTCGACGAAGTCGGGCGGCATGAGCGCGGGCAAAAAAGCGCGACGAACGGCGGCAAGCCCGGTCAGACCGGCAACGGCGGCATAGGCGTCCCGTGAGCAAACCAGAACGGCTTCGGGAAAATCTAACAGTCCGCCGATATGATCAGCGTGGAAGTGCGACACGACGATTGTCTGAATATCGGCGGGGGAAAGTCCGAGCCGGGGCAGTTGATTTACGGCGGCGCGTTCGGGACGGATATGAAGCGGCGTCGCCATCGCGTACAAAGAGTACGGAAAATCATGCGTCGCTTCCACGACGCGGGGGGCGTAGCCGGTGTCGAACAGTAGCCAGCCTTTTTCGGTGTGATGAAGCAGGGCGCAGGTGGCGTAGCAGTTGACCTTGCCACGCTCCTTCTCGCCGTAGGCGACGCGCCCATCCACGCGGCAGTATCCGGTTTCGAGCAAATGCCAGCGCGTAATCAACGCGCCCCGTCCTTATTAACGCTTGCGAACGCGGCAATCGTGCGCTCCAACCCTTCGGACAGCGAAACGACCGGCGCATAGCCCAAATCGTTTATAATAGCGGAAATATCGTAGGTTTGCGTTCGGGCGAGAATGTTTGCCGTGTATCGCGTCAGGAACGGTTCGCGCCTTGTGACGCGGGCGAATGTTTCGGCGGCTCCGGCAATGGCAAGCGCGACGGGGAGCGGCACGTGGCGCGTCGGTGTGGCAACGCCAAGCGCGGTAAGCAGGTGCGCGATAACGTCCCACAGGCGCGGGGCGTCCGCGTCGCCGTTCGTGACCGTGTACGTTTTGCCCGCCGCGCTTGTGTGCGTTCCGGCGAGAATAAGGGCGTGTACTACATTGTCCACGTGCGTTAAGTCCACGCGGTTCGTGCCGGTTCCGATGATGGGAAGGCGGTTCGCTTTCGCCGCCCGCAAAAGGCGCGGCAACAGCGACGTATCACCCTCCCCGAAAATCGCCTTCGGACGCACAATCACGGTCTCGAAATCGCCCGCGTCCCGTGCTGCGTTCACCAAATCCTCGCCCTCCTTTTTCGTGCGCGAATACACCGATGCGAACCGGCGCGGGTACGGCGCGGCTTCGGTCTGACCAACGCAGTCGCGCCCGTCAAACGTCACCGACGGCGACGACACGTACACGATTCGGGATACGTTCGCGGCGCGGCAAGCGTCCAAGACGTTTCGCGTTCCGCCGACGTTGACCGCCTCGAACTCATCCGTTTCGCCCCACGGCGCAGAAAACGCGCCGACATGGTACACGGTCGTAGCCCCGGCACACGCCGCCCTCACCGCGTCGGCGTCGCGCAAATCGCCTGCCACGCCCCCCGCGAACGTGTCCAGCACGGCGCGGTTGCGCCCGAACGCCCGCACCGGTTCGCCGCGCCGGACAAGAGAGCGCACCAACGCGGAACCGACAAACCCGGTCGCGCCCGTGACCACCGACAGCCCCCGCGTCTTCATACACGTATTGAACCACAGAGACACAGAGGGCGCAGAGACCGGAGGAGAGAAGAGGGAACGATACCGGAAGTCGAACGACAACGCGGCA
>JACMIU010000304.1 GCA_014380985.1 Armatimonadota bacterium
GCGGAACGATAGATCGCGCTTTTATTCCACGACGAATCGGAAACAAACAACACGTTGGTGTTCGCGGGCGACACGCAGAACGCCTTGAACCGTGCCGTGAAGTTCGGGTCGGGGTTTGCATGCAAATTCAGCCCTTTGACGATTCCTCGCCACGTCGTACCGCCGTCCACCGACTTGTAAATGCCGCCGGGCAGACGCGGTTCGCCGCTTCGTGCGGGCGGCGCGTTGTCGAAAACGGCGTACACGGTGCGCGGGTTCTTCGGGTCGGCGACCACGCGCTCCACGTTGTCATGCGGGAAGCCGGTCGCCTTAGCCCACGTTTTGCCCGAATCGCCCGACCGCCACACGCCCGCGCCGTCCAGCCCCGCGTACAAAATATCGCCATCCGACGACTGCGACGCCGAGACTATATTTCTTCCTTTGCCGTTCGCCACCGCGCCACTCGCGCCTAAAGTCACGAGCCGCGTCCATGATTCGCCGCCGCTGGTGCTTTCCCAGACCGCGCCCCATGCCGGTTCGCCCGGCGAGTTCCAACGCCGCGACGAGCCACCGAACGCGAGCAGATGCGCCGGGTTCGTCGCCCCTTCGACGAACAGGATTTTCTCCACCGGCGCAGAGTACATTCCGCCATTAGTTTCAGGGAAACCGCTTCGTAATACTTTCCAAGTCTGCCCCCCGTCCGTCGAGAGAGCGGGACCTGACATCGTTCCCGCCCAAACGGTTTCGGCGTTTGTCGGATGGAACGTAAAATCGGCGATTTCAAAACTCGGCAAGCCGAACCCGCCGCCGTAGGTTTTGCCGTTGTCGTTCGATACGCCGATACCGAGCATATCCCCGGCGACAAAAAGCCGTTCGGGCTTGCGGGGATCGAACGCGAACGCGGTCATCGCGCCGCCGCTACCGGGTTCGCCGAGCGGTCGCCACGAAAGGGGAGCAGCGGGGGGGGCGTCCGGCAAGGCGATTCCGAACGACGCGGAAGTCACGGTTGACGTTCGGCGCGACGCCCAAAATCCGGCGGCAATAAACATCGCCGCGATAATGGCGGACAAAATAATGCCGCGCCTGGAACCTTGTATCTCTACGGTCATGGTGTGCCCTCCGGCGATGCTCCGTTTTGAGTCTCTGACCAACGCGGCTTGCCCGCTTTTTTAATGCCGCCTCCCGGTTGGAGTGCCGGTTGTGGCGCGATACCATTGGTGCGTAGTGTTTCCGATAATTGCGTCATAAGTCGCTCTGTGATTGTCCTGCGCTCCGGTGGCGTTAAATCTTGCAAATAGACCGGAGGCAATCTATGCTCCGAGAACGCATGACGAATAACAATCACGTGACCTTCCGACGTGTGCCAGTGGTCAAGAATAAACTCCTTGTTGTCGTATATCCATTCTTTCATACGGCGTACATCTATGTTTGATTATTCGCTTTGAGACGTTCAATCTCAGCGCGTAGTCGTGCGTTCTCGGCTTCGGCTTCAGCATACGTGGGGATAATTTCGTCGGTACGGGGGTGAAGAAACCGCAGAATCTGCCCGTCGGCGAACATAACGATACCGGTTTGCTCGGAAAGAAACCTCCCCTTGTCGTCCGGCACAATCGGAATATACCGACCCTCTGAAAGGCGATAACCCTGCACGCGCGGTTTCAAGTATTGATCAAGCGGATCGAACAGAAAATACTCCGGTATTTTCAGCACCTGTTCGTAGAGGACAAACTTATCTTCGCGGTCTTCCTTTGCCGTTTTACGGGAAGTGAACTCCCACACAACATTCGGGGTACGCCCATTTTCCTGCCACGGTTGGAACGAACGACGGGCGCGGCGCGGCACATCCAACACCACGTAGCAGCCGGGGGACACGCGCTTTTTTGTGTCGCCCTCGACGTAAAAAACAAAATTGTTTCCGGCAATGTAAACATTCGGTACTCCGTCGAGAGCGGCACGTGTAGCCGAAATCGCGTAAAACATCGCGTCGCCATACTCCGGTGTTTCTGCCATCGGCTTGCCGTCTCCTTCTGGATACTCTACAGAACGGGCGCGGCGACGATGCAAAACTTTATCACCCGCGTCGGTTTTGGCAAACGGCGTTTTTGTCCTTGTTCGTGTGTCGCCTATTGCCGCGTTTCCCATTGTCTGATGCCTCTACGTATTATACATCAAGAATAGGTGCATTCTTAACGCGCTAAAACAACCTCCGCCTTAGCCGTCGCGCCGTTCGTGTAAACCCGCGCCCCCTCGGTCATGTCCCGTGCCGCCGATGCCGACAGTTCTACGCGGAACTGCTCGGCGTACAGGCGAGCGTAGATGCCGCCACGCGCCAAAAGTTCGGTGTGCGAACCCATCTCCGCCACTTCGCCCTTTTCCATCACGACGATTTTGTCCGCCTTGATAATCGTGGACAGCCGGTGAGCGATCACGAACGATGTGCGCCCGCGAAGAAGCGTGTCCAGCGCGTCCTGAATCAGCGACTCGGTTTCGGAATCGAGCGAACTGGTGGCTTCGTCCAAAATCAAAATGCGCGGGTCGGCTAACAGGGCGCGGGCAATCGCCATGCGCTGTTTTTCGCCGACCGATAGCTTCATGCCGTCCTCGCCGATTTTCGTCTCGTAGCCATCCGGCAACGCTTCGATCACGTGCGCGATATTCGCCGCTCTCGCCGCCGTTTCAACCTCGGCGTCGGTGGCGTCCAGTCTGCCGTAGCGCAGGTTCTCGCGCACCGTGGCATGGAACAGCACGCTTTCCTGTAGCACTACGCCGATTTGCTGGCGGAGCGAATGCAGTTGAACACCGCGCACATCGTAATCGTCCAC
>JACMIU010000305.1 GCA_014380985.1 Armatimonadota bacterium
CCTAACCCGACCGCGAACGCTTCGATGTCGCTGATTGTTAGCCCCGCATCGGACAGCACGAACTGCACCGCGCCGGGAAGCCGTTCAATCAGCCGGCGTTCGTGGCGGAAAACGTACTCGGCGCGGCACGTGTCGCCGTCCGATACGGCGACGGAACACGTTTCGCCCGATGTATCAATGGCAAGAATCAGCATGAACAGGCGTTCCAATCGGCTTGCAGGTTCGTCCAGCGTTCGCCAAGCCCGGTTAGCGTAATCGTGCGCGTGTCGTCCCCGGTATCGTCAAACGCGACTTCGAGGCGTTCGGCGGGCAGGGCGCCCGCGATATGCGACGCCCATTCAATCACGACAACACCGTCGCCCGCGTTCAGCACGTCCGCCAAGCCGATTTCGTCCGCGTCCGCGCCGCGTGTCAATCGGTAGGCGTCGACGTGGTACAAGGACAGTCGTCCGCCGGGGTACTCGTGCAGAAGCGTGAACGTCGGCGACGTGACCGCCTGCGCCGGGATACCGAGCGTGACCGCCAAGCCCCGCGTCCACGTGGTTTTGCCCGCGCCCAAGTCGCCGGACAAGGTAACGCAGTCGCCGGGGCGCAAAAGCGGCGCGAGGCGGACGGCGACGGCTTGCGTTTCGGCGACGGTTTTTGTTTCGATAACGACGACACTCACGCCCCTTGTTATACGCGACGCGGGCGCGGTTTGCCATTTCTCCTATGCCGCACCGTTGCGGTATCATGAGCGCATGGAAACCCTTCGTACCGTCTCGCACAACGTCGTCCACCTTCGCGCCAAACCCGGCAACGATTCCGAACTCGTTTCGCAACTGCTGATGGGGCAAACCGTGCGCGTACTGAGGGAAGATTCCGGCTGGGCGTATGTAGAGGGCGAGGACACGTACCGGGGCTGGGCGGACACGCGCTGGCTTGGCGAACACGTTACGGACGAACTGGAACCGATTGTGCGACCGTTCGTGGATATGTTTCAGGTTCCCGACACTCATTCACAACTGCGGATGCGCTTGCCGATGTTTGCCCGTGTGCGCATCGAAAGCGCAACGGAAAACGGTTACATCGAAGTTACCACGCCCGACCGCAAAACACGCGGCTTTTTAGGAGCGTGGCAAGGGGGGGTGCAGCCACTCGCCACCGTGCCGGACGATGCGAAAACCGAAGTTGCCGGGGTGTTCGCGCAGTCGTTCCTCGGAACGCCGTACCTGTGGGGCGGCTCGTCATCGTTCGGGTTGGACTGCTCCGGCTTCGTGCAGTACGTCTACCGCATGGTCGGCATCGAACTGCGCCGCGACGCCGATATTCAGCGCGACGACCCGCGCTTTGTTCCCGCTCCCGTGCGCGATGTGGCGAAGGCGGGTGACGACCTACTGCCCGGCGACCTTGTTTTCTTCGGCAAGCCGGACAAAATCACGCACGTTGGAATGCACCTCGGCAACGTCCTGATTCCAAACTCGTTTATCCATTCGGCGGGCGGGGCGGGCGTGATTATCACCGAGTGGGGCGACGACCGGTATTCGCCCGGCTTCGTGGACACCCGCCGCCTTGACCCCGCGAAGGCGCACGAACCGGTGACACGCTTCGAGAGCGAGACACG
>JACMIU010000306.1 GCA_014380985.1 Armatimonadota bacterium
CCCGAACGTCGGATACGTTCGCGGCGAAAGACACATCGGCGGCGCGGTTTTCACCGAATCCGCGCAGGTCGGGTGCGAGGCACGGGAAGCCACGCGCCGTAAGTTCGGCAACTGTCTCCGTCCACGTGTCGCCGGAGCCGCCGAAAAAGTGTAGCAGAAGAACGGTTGGTTTTGTCATCAGACCACCACCTTCAAAGTCGCCGGTTTGTCGGTAAGGGTGAACATATCGCCGTGCGGAACCACGGTGATGCGCCCGAACTCCTGTAGCAGTTGCCGATAGGCGTCCGCGACCGGGCGCGGTTGACGTTGCAAGTCGTATAAGCCGCACGGATTGACGCGGTTGTTTTTCTCGGTCAAACCGCAGTCCCAGTCGATCTGGTCAATCAGTGAATACCACGTAAAGCCCAATACCGGTACGCCGTCTTGTCGCATTCGGAGTATGTTCATCCACTGTTTCCACAGCCACGCGACGTTGCGGTCGGCGAAAAGCGTGTTGGTTTCGGTGTGCATCACCGGCTTACGGTAGCGTTCATAATAGGTGCGCGTGATGTTGTACCAGCCCAAAACGTCCTCAGATTCTAATAGTTGTCCGTCCGGGAGGAGGATTTTCTCGTTGCGCCCATAGTAATCGTTGCCCATGATTTGATAGCCGGGTGGCTCGCCCGCCATAAACCAGTCGAACTCGGCGCGGGTCAAGCCGTTGTCCACGAGATACATGCAAACGTCGGAATCTATCGGGTGCGCGTAGAGCAGGTCGAGCGAAAGGAAGCGTAGTTTATTAAGTAGCCGGACTTCCGCGCCCTGTTCCGCCCGCGCTTCATGCACATACTCGGCGGATTCGGACTGTACAATCACGCAGTCGGGACGCTCTTTGGCAATCCGGTGATTCGCCAGAATGCTTGCCGCGACGCAGTTTTTTATCGCGGTGACGAAACTCCGGTCGTCCTTGCGCCCTTCGTTCCAGCCACCCTCTTTGGCACTGATTTTCGCAGTGACGAAAATCTCGTTCACCGGCGTATAAAAGCGCACCCATGGATAGCGTTTGGCGACTTCTCCGGCGTACTCGGCAAAGTACATCGGCAGTTCGGGGTTCTGGAAATCGCCCATCCAATCGGGAACCCCGAAATGGAGCAGGTCTAAAATCGGCGTGAGTTCGAGTCGCTGTATTTCGCGCATGGCGTCGTCGGCGAAACTCCAGTCGTACTTCCCCGGCGCGGTATGAATACTGTAGTAGGGCAGTCCGTAGCGCACCGCCTTTAGCCCCATGTCTTTTATCAACGCGAGGTCTTGTTTATAGTTGTCATAATGCCCGCATTCGGCGAGTTGGTCGCGCCTGATGGTGTTGTTTTGTATCTTCGGGTACGAACACTCAATCCCCGTGGCGAACAAGAACGAATCGCGTCCCCCCGTCGGCAGTCCCGTCCCCGTCCCCCCGGACGCCCCGCCGAACTGGTCGCCCTCGTAGCCGGTGTCGCCCCCGCTTTTCTGTAGCACGTCTAAAAATCCGGTTGCCATCAGGTTTGTCTTTCTAAGCGTCGCCGCGCTTTCCGGCGGCGAGGAAGCGATCGGCGGTTCGCAGGGCGACGGCGATTTGCGTCAGAGCCGGGTTGACGGCGAGGGACGACGGAAAAATGCTGTTGTCGCAGATGTACAGATTCGGCATGGCGTGAACGCGGCAGTCGGGGTTGACCACGCTCGTTTGCGGGTCGGTTCCCATGCGGCAGGTTCCGAGGGCATGGGCGAACCGCTGAAAACTCCAGACATTTTTCGCCGCGCCCGCCTCGGCGAAAATGGCTCGCATCACCTTGTCGGCGTGAGCGGTCAGATTGTTTTCGTTGTCACCGGCAGTGTGATGGATGCGGGGTTTCGGTAAACCGCGTTCGTCTTTTTCGTCGCTCAGTTCCATAAAGTTGCCGGGGTACGGCAGTCCTTCGCCTAAGATATTGATTCCGGCGACATGGTTGTAGCCGCGCAAATGGTCAAGCAGGTCGTCGCCGAACAAGCCGACACCGCGAGACAGTTGCGACGCATACGTTACGGGCATGACGCCGATACTTTGCAGAAGGTAGCCGCCGACAAAGTTGACGTTTTTTTTCACGAGGTCGGCGGTGGCGGTTTCCGGGCGGTGCGTGTCCTCGGAGATGAGTCCGCCGGGGATGCCGCGGTTCGGGCGGGTAACGTCGTCAAACTGCGCCCAGAGTTGCAAGCCGGGGTGCGCCATGAAGTTGCGTCCGACCTGCCCCGTTTCGTTGCCGAGTTCGTTCAGGAGCAGGAGGCGCGGCGATTCGATGGCTCCGGCGCACAGGAACGCGGCACGGCGGCAGGTTATGCGGTGCGTCCGTCCTTCGCGGATGTAGACGACGCCGGTTACACGCCCCGTGCCATCGGTTTCGATTTGCGTGGCGAAGCAGTCGGGGTAGACCTTCGCGCCGTGTTGTTCGGCAAGCCGGATGTACGTCACGTCCATGCTTGCCTTTGCGCCGACCGAGCAACCGGCTTGGCAGAAGCCGCGGTTGGTGCAAGCCTCGCGCCAACCGACACCGGGTTGGTAGTACCGCCCTGACAGCGCGGCGTTCGCGGCGGGCGCGGTGCGGATTCCGAGAGTTGCACAGCCGCGCTCCATCAGTTGCGCCGCGCTGTTGAGTGGCAAGGGCGCGAGCGGGTAGGTTTTTGACCGGTGACCGCCCCACGGGTAATCGGCGATTCCCGACACGCCCAAAAACTGTTCGGCTTCGGTCAGGTACGGCTCCAAATCGTCGTAGGACAGGGGCCAGTCCGCGCCGACGCCGGTGTCGGTGTGAAGGCGGAAATCGTCGGGATGCGGGCGCGGCGTGTAGGCGGTGTAGTGGAGCGTGGAGCCGCCGACGCCGGAGCCGCTGTTGTTGTTGCCGAACGCTACGGGGTCGTTCCCCGCCGAAAGGCGTTCGCTGTTCCAGAAGATTTTATCGGACTGAGCGCGTTCGTCGGTAGCGAAATCGGCGGGCGCGAACCGTTTCCCGGCTTCAAGAGCGACCACGGATAAACCGGCTTGCGCGAAACGGGCGAGAAGCGGTGCGCCCCCCGCCCCAGTTCCGATAATCACGATGTCGCAGGTTTCCGAGGGGGAAGGTACTTGCGGCGGGGCGGTAGATGGCGCGTCGGCGATTACCGGTAGCGGCGATATGCCGGGGTCGCCTGATGGGGAGGGGGGCGCGTTCAAGCCGACTTGAGCGAAGCCTTGCGCGTCGGCGTAGCCGTCGTAGTGCATTTCGTCCCACAGCGGAGGGAACGCGGCGATGCACTCGACGAGTTCGGATAGTGCCTCTTCGTAGACGCGCTTCGGGTTCAGGGTACGCCATCGGTCGCCGGGGATTGTGCCGTTCTTGAGCGACTCGATGATTGTCTTTTGCGCGGGGGGCGGCGCGGTGGAGAACGCGCCGTCCGCCGCGTCGTTCAAGCCGGCGAGCAATTGCCGGTACATTTCGCCGTCGGGGGGCAAATCGTCGTACCGCCAGCCGTTGCCATTATTGTCGGCGAGGCGCGTGTCCACCATAAACGCCGCTTCGGAGGGGGTCGGGCGCGGCAGGCGCGGCAGGAGGACGCCTGCAAGCGCGGTCAGCGTTTCGATTTCCGCCGCGCTGAAGAAGCGCGGCGGCGCGGGCGTTTCAGGGCGAAGTCGGCGGGTCAGGACTTGGCGCGTTTTTGCCGTGACGCGGGGGGTGGGGATGATTTCATCAAACAATAGAATCGTGCGTCGCTTTCTGGTGACATTATGATCGGTGGGTGCGGAGACACAGCCTTGAAAGGCGGGGCTTCTTACCGGGGGCAACCATCGTTTACGAACGTATAGTACCCACTTTTGCTCAACCGGCTTCGGGGGCGGGAGCGGAATTAACAATAACGAAGTCTCCGCACTGGATACCATGATACGCCGAAAAGGCAACAGCATTTCAGCGATCGGTCGCAACTTTCCGTCGGTTCACGTTTCCAAATTGGGGATATAATAGCGGTAGGATGCGAAACGGGTGGCGGATTGCACCGTCGCTCGTTTTCTCCTCGGTAAAGGAAGAACTTTTGGAAAAATACGCACCCACTTTCGCACTCGGCGACTTGTTGGTAATCGGCACACTTATCTTGTTGGAAGGCTTGCTGTCGGCGGATAATGCGCTGGTCATGGCGTTAATCGTCAAGCATTTGCCTAAAGACGAGCAAAAGAAAGCCCTGTTTTACGGGTTGGTGGGAGCGTTCGTTCTACGCGGCATTGCGATTTTGTTTGCCGGATATTTGATGAGCCTCTGGTGGCTGTGCGGCTTAGGATCGGCGTATCTGATCTACCTTGCCGTAAAACATTTTTTCCAGCGGCACGACTCCGACGATGACGGCGAAATCAAGCCGAAGCCGGGAGCGGGCTTTTGGGCAACCGTGGCACAGGTCGAGTTTACCGACCTTGTTTTCGCCGTGGATTCCATTCTGGTCGCGGTCGCTCTTGTTCCGAACAAACACAAACTGTGGGTGGTTTACGCGGGAGGCTTCTTAGGCATTCTGATGCTCCGGCTTGCGGCGACGTTTTTCATTAAGTTGGTCACGAAGTACCCCGCGCTCGACAATATGGCATACGCACTGGTCGGTTGGGCGGGCGTCAAACTCGCGTCCACCACGATGGATATTCGCGCCGATTCACTCGGAATCGCGGAGCCGCACTACTTGCCGCAATGGGCGTTCTGGACGGGCTTCATGCTGATTACCACGGTCGGGACGCTGTACGCCGTGAAAGCCGGACGACAGGCGACCGACGAGGAAAAATGCGACGATGCCGAGGAAACGCTTGACCGCTTAGAGGATGGCGAATTTGTTTACGAAGAAGTCGGTGACGAAATTGACTCGCGCTTTCCCCCGCAAAAGAAAGCCTGACGCGCTTGATCGAACTGCGTCCCGCCACCATCCCCGATGCTGAAGCGTTGTCCGTACTCGCCACGACTACGTTCCACGACGGTTGGGCGGACATTATCGGCACGGCGGCGGCACACGAATACACCGCGCACTATCTGACGCCGGGGCGACTCACCGCCGAAATCGCCGACCGGGACACGCATTTTTATCTGCTTGCCTTCTCCGACGCCGCGCTTCTCGGCTACGCGAAACTGGACTTTGCCCGCCCCACACATGGTAGCGTGACCGGGGAACGTCCGGTGCTACTTCAACGCTTGTACGTCGCCGCTTCGGGGCGCGGCACGGGCGTCGCCGACACCCTGCTAACCGGAATCGAGGAGGTTGCATCCCGGCGCGGCTACGAAACGCTGTGGCTCGAATGCGATCCGCGCAACGTTCGCGCTTGGCGATTCTACGAAAAGCGCGGGTTCGTAGCACGGGACAAAGTGGCGTACATACTGCCCGGCGGACAGAACGACGAAGTGCGCGTGATGGAACGAGGCGTCGCGGACGCACTCGGCTGGTAGGTAATAACGGACTTTTTCATGGCGTCGCGCTTGCTTTACTTGTTTTTTATCCGTTGGAAGCGGTATAATCGAAACAAGCATTGTCAAGTGAGCCTATTATCGTCGAAAATAATGCACCCGTTGTGCTGAACTTCGGCGGCGAAGGTGAGATTGCAGACGCTATCAATGTCAATAACTTTACGCAGGTTTTGCGTTCCGGCACATTTCCGAAGCCGGGTGACACGGTTCTGCGGGCAGACTTTCGTCAGGTTCCGCTACCGGACGCCAGTGTTGATGTAATCGTCGGCAACCGTCTGCCGTGGTCGGCAACCGACGAATGGGCGGGAGCGATTTGCCGGGAGGCATTTCGTCTTCTAAAAGCCGGTGGTGTCGTCCGCCTATTCGCCAGCACTGGGGGAGCCACTTCTTGCTTGGACTGGCTACGGCAAGCCGGTTTTGTCGAAGTGGAAACGCGGGAACGTTACGCACAGGGAGTGAAACCATGATCAAACTGTACACACGCAATAACCAGGGCAACAAGGTGATTGCCGCCGCACTTGATTGGCGGCGAAGCATACAAAGACTTCTTCTACAAGGCTTTCCGCCAACACCCTCGCGTGAAGCAGAACGATGGCAACAGTCGGTGCGCTCCATAGGGCGGCGGGCGATTCCTTACTTGGAGCAGAAACTGCGCCGAGGAAGCGTCGGTGAGCAGTACGCGGCGATTTCCGCGCTACGAGCGTTAAGCGTGGACGCGCAAGCCGCCGGATATGGCGAGAGCATGGTATACGAGGTCAAACGCCCCGGTGAACCGCGCAAAATAATTAAGCCGATATTTGTGGATGAATACGACCACGAGGAATGGATTGGCATACCACGCCAACATACGTGACCTGCCTCGCGTTTCCGCGCCCGACTAACCGCGCCCCGACTAACCGCGCCCCGCCAAATCGCGGTATAATACGCGCAGTTATTGACTAAGTATAACGCAAGGAGCGAATAATTTTTTGGAAACGTTGCCCGAAGGCACACTGCGATTTATCCCCCTCGGCGGGGTTGGCGAAATTGGTAAGAATATGTATGCCTATCAGGTACGCGATCAGATTTTGATTGTGGACTGCGGGCTGAAGTTTCCCGACGACGATATGTTCGGGGTTGATGTCGTGGTTCCCGATGTGCGCTGGCTCGCCGAGAACAAGGACGCCGTGCAAGCCATCGTCATTACGCACGGTCACGAAGACCACATCGGCGGGTTGGCGTATATTCTGCCGCAACTGCCGGATGTGCCGGTTTATGGCTCGAAACTCGCGTTGGGTCTGGCGAAGGGAAGGCTTTCCGAGCGCAAGGTTTTGAGCCAAACCACGC
>JACMIU010000307.1 GCA_014380985.1 Armatimonadota bacterium
CCCGTACTTCGCCTCGCCGGAATCCTACAGAAAGGAGAGCCATTAATGCCATGCGATTTTTCCCGCTTAAAACAGCAATGTTTCTCGTCGCGGTGGGCGTGACGTTTGTCGCCGGTTGTACCGAAAAGCCGCAAGCGGAGACAAAGCCTACCGCTCCGGTTTCCACGGCGACCACTGCGACCACGCCGCGAACCAAATCGCTTCCGGGAATGCCCCCGCCTAACCCGGCGGTGGAACACGTCCCCGGTAGCATCATCGGAGCCGACGGTTCCGCACCGGGCGCGGCAACCGCCAAGCCCTGACACTCAATAAACCGGCGGGAATGCTCCTGCCACCGACCAATCGAAGGAAGACCTATCAATGATGAATCTGAAATCTGCAGGGAAGCGAAACGCCTTCACCCTAATCGAACTACTGGTAGTGATTGCAATTATCGCTATCCTCGCCGCGATACTGTTTCCCGTGTTCGCCAAAGCCCGTTCCAAGGCGCGGCAAGCCGCCTGTATCTCCAACATGAAGCAGATCGGGCTTGCGTTCATGCAATATGTGCAGGATTACGACGAAACATTGCCCTCGTTTCGTACCGTGCCGACCGGGGGAGATTGGTGGTCGTCCCGTATGCTGACGTGGAAAGATAACGTTCAACCGTACATCAAAAACGGCGGGCGTGATTACAACGGCGGCGTGACGTATACTACCGAAGGCAACGGCGGCGTTTTCCAATGCCCCGAAAATGACCTTGCGTGGGCGTCCGCGCAAACGTGGTTTACCGGTGACAAACCGGGCGATGAAACGTCGCGCTATCCGCGCAGTTATGCCGTCAACAAAAACGCCGGAGTCAACGAAACGAACAAAACCATCTGGCCCGAATGGTGGCCCGGTTCGCCCAGCCCCAGCCAGAACCCCGACAGCGGCGATGGCGGAATCGCCGCGATTGATAAACCGGCAAGCACGATTATGATTGCGGAAAGCCGCATCGCGTTCGGCGACATCAGTTCGGAGTTTTTGCAGAACCAACTCAAGCCGGACACCGGGCAACCGTGGGGTGACACGGGCTTTAGCATGGTGAAAAGTCACGGCAACCGGATGATCAACTTCGCGTTCTTCGATGGTCACGTTAAAGCGACCAACGCTCAAGGCTCGGTACGGGACGACCTTTGGGGCTTGTTCGCCCGCTATCCGGGGAATAAGCAACCGCTTCTGGATAACATGAACACTATCCGTGAGTGGAATCCCGGTTTGTAGAAACCGAAAAAAGCGGTCGGCGATTTCTCGCCGACCGCTTTTTTATGTTACGAGGCTTACCAGTCTCCTCCGCCGAAGTCGCCCCCTCCGAAGTCGCCGCCCCCGCCATCGTCGCCGAAGCCGAACCCGCCATCGGACGATTGCTCGTTATAGCCGCCTTGCCCGAAGAAGTCGAAGCCGCCGCTGTTGTCAGGGGTCGCGTCGTACTGCGTTCCGTTGTCGCCACCAAAGCCGCCGCTATCGCTTCCGGCATAGACCGGTGCGCCGCCGTAGCCGCCGCCCCAACCACCGTAGCCGTGACCGTAGCCGTAGCCGCCCCAGCCGCCGTAGCCGCCGAAGATGCCGCCGCCGCTAAACAGGTATGATAGGGTCATCAGGTTCACGAATGTGCCTAAGCCGCTACCGCCCATGCCATAGCCGCCGTAGTACGAATGGTACGGATCGTAGCCGCGAGACTCGTACCACGGCACATAGTTGCCGCGTCCGTCGTCAAAGGCGCGAACGGCGGGCGTTTCGCCACGCATAATCTGCGCCGCTTCGCTCCGCGTTGCCATTACGGTACGCTTTTGTCCGTCAATCACCATCGTTACCGGCACAAGTTCCGATTTCGGCATCGGTTGCCCGGAAAAGAACGACACGCCGCGTTCGTTTTTCGGGATCGCCTCCACCTCGCGTTGCATCCGGTCGGCATCTACTTGCGAACGCAGTTCCTCGACGCGCCGGAACTTGTCGGCGCGGGTCTTGTCGGTGGACAAATCGGGGATTTCGGGAACCACCATCGCCACACCCGTACCACCGGTCGCCCGGTCAATATCGGCGCGGCACTGCGCTAAGTCGTCGTGTGCGCTTTCGAGTGTCGGGAACGCGGCGCGAACCTCGTCCGGTTTTTTCGCCGTCTGCATCATCTGCGTAGCGCGGGTGTATTTTTCATACGCTTGCGTCCGAAGCGCACGGGCGCGGTCGGCTTCCGCGCCCGCCGGAAGCAGGTCAAGATAGCCGTCCACATACGACAGGTTTTTGAGAACGTCTTGCCGTACCTGCTCCACGGGGGCTTTGGCGTTGCTCATCTCCGCGCCCTTTTTCAGGTTGTAGAACGCAAACCCGCCGCCCGCGAGGGCGAGCGCACCGACCAGCAAGCCGGAACTGCGCTGAGAGTCGCTACGTCTATCCGCCGTCACCGAGCCGCCGAACGTTTTCACGGCGATAGGAATCGCCGCGTTCAAGCCGCCCTGCGCGAACGCCGTGGTGACATTGGCATCTTGGAACGCTTCATTTATCTGCTTCTTTGAGAGCCGCTTCGACACGGCGGAGATCCCTTCCGGTGTCGCCACCACCACCGCGCCGTTCTCGCCTAAGTCGAGTTGCTTGCGTAAATCTTCCGCGAACGCCGCCCGCGACGGGTACGGGCCAAGCGTCGCAACTACCGCGACTTTAACGATGGTCGGTGCGGTTGCGCCCGTCGCCGCCTCAATCTTCGCCGTGTCTACTTCGCCCGCAAGGTCGGGATGCACGTAAACGCTACCGGTGCGAAGCGCGTTAATAATCGCGTTCGCTTCGGCGTTGCCGGTCGCGGCGCGGGAAGCACGGCTTGCGCCGGTTTGCCCGACCTGCGCCGTGCCGCCGATAGAGCGGTACGCTTTCAAAAAGCCCGCGTCGTCCTTAACCGAGGACAAGCGCGGGTCAAGGCGCAGAACGTTGTCCCACGCCTGTTTCGCGCCCGCCGTGTCGCCGCTCTTTTTCAGAATCTTGCCGAGCGCGACATACGCCGATGGGTTTTCGGGGGTTTCGCTAACGGCTTTTCGGGCATACTGCTCTGCCGCGACATAGTTGCCGCCTCGGTAGGCGCGGTCGGCGTCCTCCAGCGGCCCGGCAAAGACCGCCGCCGTGAGCGACAGGGTAACGGCTAAGAGTGCCGGGACCGCGCCCCATTGAAATCTTTTGATGGATAGTTTTTTCATGTTTTTTCCGCGACACGTATGTCGCCACTTCGCACAGGAAATATCGGTACACTATTACTGACCCGCTAAGCGCGATTTGGTTACATTCGTACCGCTTCCACAGTATATACGTTTAATAATGGATACCCGTTTCCCGAACCTTCTATGCGCCGCGTTATTTGCGGCGTTGCCCGCAGTCGGTTGCTGCGAGCAATCGCCGAAACCGACGGCAACCGCGCCCGCGAAAAAAAACGAGACATTGGCGGGCGTCGTCTACAACCCGTCCGCGTCGCTTGATGCCGCCGTTAAGCCGTTCTTCGACCCCGCCAAACCGCCCCGCGAGGCGCGAACCTTTCGCGTAACGTACAAAGGCGCGGACAACGGCACGGTTCCCGCGCTATTCACTGCGCCCGGCGACGGACGCGGCGCGGTGAAACGCCTCCCCGTGGTGGTCATTATTCACGGTTTGGGCGGGCGCAAGGAAGACACGCTTTTGCTGTCGGTCGCGTTGGCGCGGCGCGGCTATGCCTCGTTTGCTATTGATTTAGCGGCGCACGGCGAACGCGCCGGAAGCACGAATATCGCCGATATGACGCTGGTGGAATCGCGGCAATCCGCCGCCGTTTCCATCACCGATTTGCGGCGCGGTTTGGATTATCTGCAAACCCGACCCGACGTGGACGGCGGGCGCGTCGGCTTGGTCGGGATTTCGCTCGGCGGGATTTACGGCGGCGTTTTCGCCGGACTCGACAAGCGAGTCGGGGCGACCGCGCTCTGGTCGGCGGGCGGCGATTGGGGCAAACTGCTCACCGAAAGCCAGCAACGCTTTGCGGTCGCACGGCGTGAGCGCGGAAAAGTCCCGGACGCCGCCACGGTCGAATCGGTGATGCGCGACGTGGATCCGCTGACGTATGCGGCACGAATCACGCCGCGCCCGCTTCTTCTGCTCGCCGGAACGCAGGACACCATCGTGCCGAACGCTTGCACCGATGCCCTGTTTGACGCGGCAAAGGAGCCGAAAACGCTGGAGCGATTGCCCGGCGGTCACGTCCCCGACCCGCGCACCCTGACAGTTCGCACAATGGACTTTTTCGACCGGGTACTAAAACCGAAATCCGTTAACGCCGCCGTGAAATTGCGTAAATAAGCGTCGCCACGGTCACTACTGCGCTAAACAACGCCCCGTATTTAATCAAAGCCGTGTTGACATACGCCTCTTTGAAGTCAACCGGGGTGATTTCCACCTTTAGATGCGGGTTGAGCCGGTTTAGCAATATGTTCGCCGGGGCGATGGCGACCGTCACGGAATACGTTTCGCCGCGTGTCGCCGGAAACTTCGTCAGCGTCGAATATATCTTTTTGCCAAAACCGCCGCCCCCTCCCGGATTGCCAATTTGTTCTCCGTTCCCGTCCCGCACGGTGCAGGAGGCGACGTTTGCACGTAGCGGTTCGCCGAAAGACGAATCATCCGTGGGGCGGTTGCTTTCGACTTCGGCGTAATAGGTCGTTGTTTTGTCGGCACGAAACGTCGCGGTGTAGGAACGTGCCTTCTCAAAGGAGATAGGCATTCGTACCGGCGTCCAATCGTACTGCCGGAAAACGCGGACTGACCAAACGTACAGCGCAACGGTTAATGTGAGAAAGAACGCAGGTATGAAGTATCGGTTCATGGAATAATCCTTTACAGAGGCGGCAAGAAATTATGGTTCGTCGTCGAACGGTTCATCGGAATAGCGGAACCATGCGTCATCGCCGACGATATGAAGCAAAAACTCGGCGACTGGCACGCCTTCCGGCGCGACCAGTTGTACACCGTCCGCTTTCATCTGCTCGTAGGCGGCGTCTAACGCTTCGTAGTCGACTTCAGGTTCGTCTTCCATCGCCCGGCGGTCGCTCTCGAAATAGTCCGCGACCAACGCGAAATGCTCCGTGCGTTCCACCGTGCCATAAATCCACGGAAAGTCGTGGTCGGTGGGCGTGATCGTTGCCAGTTCTAAGTCGCCTTTGACCAGCCGCCAGTCTTTGTTATCCATGACGGTAGTATAGCCGATTGGTTCACGAACTCGCCGACGTGTATGAGCGCGTCGCGTATTGCCAGAAAAGGTTGGCGAAAAGGAGAAACACCGCGGCGATTAGTGCCGAGGCGAGCAGGGCAGGGAGGGCGTCGCGCTTGCCAAGCAACACGCTTGCCGGAATCGCGGCGACAAACGCGAGCGGAATCACGAACGAGATGAAAAAGCGCATCAAGGCGGGGAAAATATCGGGGGGGTAGCGAGCAATAAAAACCACGGTGTCGGTTAGCGCGGTCAGGTTGTCAATCCGCACCAACCAGAACGAGAGCGTCATCAGCAAAAGTTGAATCGAATACAGCGTGACCAAGCCGAGGATGACCAGCACGAGCCACGCCCCGACCTGCGCCATGGTCGGCGACAGGTGTAACAGCCACACTGAATAGCCGAGAACACCAACCGCGCCGAACAAAGAGCCGAGTTCGTCGAGCGACAGATACCGCGCCGACACGTAAAAAAGCGACGGAACCGGTTTCGTCAGCACAAAGTCCATCGTCCCCATTCGCACCAGTTCGGGGATTTTCGACAGGTTTTGCGTGAACAGAATATCCATCAGCGAGCGCACGAGGATAAACGTGCCAAAGAGTAGGAAGATTTGCCCTTCCGTCCACGTGCCAACGGCGTTGGTGTTGTTGAAGATAATCTTCAGAAACAGCACGAACGACACGAGCCACCCGACATTGGTGAATACCTTTGCCCAGAAGTTGGCACGAAACTCTAACTCGCGTACCAGATTGTTGCGAGCGAACACGCGGTACAGGCGCAGGTAGCGGGCAAAATCGGCCATAGCGCGATTATACCGCGCCACGGCACAGGGTATCGGTGCGCTTAATCAGCGTCGGCAATCGGAACGCGCCGTGCATGGTTCGCACCGCTTCTGCGGCATCCGAAAGCGGCATTCCTGCCGCCGAAACGTAGAGCGGGCGAGTCGCGCCGCCGCGCCGAACTTCCGCCATCGGTTCCGCGCCGGGAAACAGGGTTTTCGCCACCCCGACCACGGCGACGCTTCCTGCTTTATTTTCGTTAAGCGCGGTGAACAGGTGCGCCCCCAGCCCCGGCGTGTCGGTGTCGCCGAGCCACACATAGCCATCCACCACGCAAACGGTCGGCGGCGCGGGCAGGGTCGCCAGCACCGCTAAAAGGCACGGCAACTCGCGCCGGTAGAACTGCCCCGGCACATACGCTCCGACGTTAGAAACCTGCACGGTGTATTCGCCCACCGGTGCGGTATCGCCGAAACCATGCGCGGTCACGCAAGCGGCGACAGCGGTATCGTTTTCGCGGTAGTCAACATCCAGAATGGCTATCATAGCGTTCTCACCACCCGGAGAACGCCGTCTATCCACGCTTCGTACCAATCCAAAAACCCGGCATATTGGGCAAAAACAGGCAGACCGTAGTCGCGGAAAATATGACACACGCGCCCCCTGAAATCACCGTTGAGTATCAGAACCGAGTACGTCGCACAACCGTTATCCGCCAAGCAAAGAGTTCCGATGAACGGATCCCATTCTTCGTTATCCCATTGTTCCTGATTTTCTTCTACACCGATTAAAGTCAGCCAATCATCCAAGCAACGAACATCCGCATCCGGTTCCAAACCCATTTTTTGCCGCACACGTTGCGCGAAGTCGGGGCGTAAAAGACAAGGCTCTGCAAATGCCCGTTTCAACGCGGGCGCAGACAGGTCGTAATGTTCCATCCAACCGTCAGGGGGCTTTAAGCCGTAACTCCATCCTGCACCACCCCCGCTAACCGTGAGCAGAAAAGCACGGTACTCGGCGGGGATAGCGAAACTATACCGCGATTCCAATACCTCGATTTCGGAGAGCAATAACGGAGTATTAAATTGGAGGCGATGTTTGGATGCCCCGAACAACAATCCAATGTTTGGACTCGCGCCCCCGCGATCCTGTCTCGCAAGCGCATCACGATATGGCAAAATATCGGCGATCTTATTAGCGATTCGCTCGCACTGCGTGGTGATTCCTACATTGGTCATGGCTCTATATCGTCGCCACCTTTGTATTTGCTAAGCCCCCAAGCCGCCGCCCGCCGCCCGTGCCGGGTTCGCCTCCCGCCAAGCCCGACGCTCGCGGATAATTTCGTCCGTGCGGTACGCGGCGAGCGGATCGGCGGGGCGTCCCGTGGATTCGCGCAGTTCGGCTAAAACCGGGCGCACGTCGGTTTCGTAGGCGTCGCGGAGCAGGGCGTGTGCGCCCAGAATATCGCCCTCCTGCTGGAAAACGCGAAGCGCGGCACGGTCTACCAGCAACGCTTTTGCGTATGCCGTCTGAACATTCAGCACCGACAGAATCATCGCCTCGATTTTGTTTTCGATCACATGCGCCTGATCCAGCATATAGGCGACCGGCGCGGCTGTCTTGCCGTCGTAACCGTTGATTAACTCGTGGAAAATCAGGAA
>JACMIU010000308.1 GCA_014380985.1 Armatimonadota bacterium
CCACCGGTTTGCGGGTGCGACGCGGGCGCGGCGCGGACGCGTCTGAAACCGGCGCGGTTTCTTCCGCTACCACCGGGTCGGCGGGCGCGGCGGGAGCGCGGCGGGAGCGACGCGGTTTCGCGGCGGGTTCGATGGTTGCTTCGGGCGATTCGACTGGTTCAGCGGCGGCGGTATCGCCGGGCGGTATCGCGTCGGAGGACGCTTCGATGGTTGCGGAAACTTCGTTTCCGGTGGTATCCGAGGGGGTCGCTTGCGCGTCCGCAGTAACGGAATCCGTGGTGGAATCCAATGGGATCGCGGAAACTTCGTTTCCGACTGTATCCACGGTGTCTTGGGGGGCGGCGGGTTGCCGTCGAGCCATAGGTCAAACTCCTGATATAAAAATCGTGACACCATAACGGTGTCGGGGGAGGGAAAGAAGAAAGAAGATGTTTTTTCGCCCACGGTTCGGACGCGATTCTCGCGCCCCGCCTGTACCGATGTGCGGACAAAATGCCGGTTTAACCAACCGCGCCGCTCGTGCGGCATTCGATCTTGTCGCGGTCGCCGGTACGCTTTTATCAGGCGTGGCTCCGCTTCAGCAATCGCCCCGAACGTGTCTGACCGACACGCCGACCGGACGAAAAAACAGTTTCTTGCTCGATGCCCTCCCACAGCAATGTGCGAGTCGTTCGCGCCGCGCCCTGCTTCGCTTGCAAATGCTGATCCGTTGCCGTTTCGTTCGCAGACAACTGCGAAAGGAACGGCGTTCAGCGTTTGAACCAATTAAGCGAACAAACGGGCGGCACGAAAAAATCCGTGAGAAACGATGGACGACGGTGTCAACTTTCTGCAAAGCCGATGCGGCGTTATCATTCTCCACCGCGAGTATACCACAATCGGTTTGCGGGCGTCAAAATAGGGAGGTTGAAAAACGGGCGACGCGCCTCTAAATTGGTCGGCGGGTAAAACAGGCAAAACGAAGGCTGTCGTAACTACATTACGCCGCACTTCGCCGACCGCGAAAAATTATCGGTAGAAATACCGGATTTTTATAGGAATACCGGTAAAAATGTGGAACAATATACCAACTTCGCAACGTGCGGCAACGACGGCACAGATCTTGACTAAAGGCGACTTGGCAAAAATGGTGTTTCTGTATCAATCTTTTCTGGTGATTCTGGGTGCGATGGTATCCCTACTCGTCGCGTATGTGTATACCGTTAGCCCCTTCGTGGTCTGGGGCTTGCTCCTGTTTTGCGGGGTATGTCACCTGCTGGGTCAGCGAGCGAAGCGGCTTTTCGGGGCAACGCAAACCGTTCGTGTACCGGTGTCCGCACCGCGCCGCGAAACTCGGCATCGGTTCGCGTTGTCTGAACCGATTGTATGCGCCGCGAAAGTTCCCTAACCCCCGAATCCAATACGCTTTACATCGTCGCTAAAGCACCGGTTGCCGGTCGCGTCAAAACCCGTCTTGTCGGAAACGCTTGGAACGAGGGAGGCGTCGCCGCTCTCGCGGGCGCGTTCCTGACCGACACTTTCTCCCTTGCGACGCATCCTCTTGTTCCCGCCCGCGTCGTACTTGCCTTGGGCGGCAACCCCACCGACTTGCCACTGCCGCTCCTGTCGCTACCGCACGTGCCGCAAGGGGATGGCGACTTGGGCGAGCGATTAACGCGCCTTTTCGCCGCGTCGTTCGCCGGGGGCGCGGCAAGTGTTTGCGCTATCGGTTCCGACACGCCCCACCTGCCCCCTGCGTTCCTTGTTGAAGCGTTTGGGCGTCTCGCGTCGCCGGACGTGGACATCGTTCTCGGACGCGCCGACGACGGCGGCTACTACCTTCTCGGCATGAACAAACCGTGTCCCGAAGTTTTTGAGCGAATTGATTGGGGGACGGCGGCTGTTTGGGCGCAAACGCTCGCCCGTGCCGCCACCGCGAACCGTCGCGCCGCACTTTTGCCGCCGTGGTACGACATAGACACACCCGCCGATTTGGAACGATTACGCCGCGATTTAGGGCGCGGCGTTGTCACAGCACCGGGAACCGTTGCCGTTTTCCCATTGTAGAAATAATACCAACCGTGAAAAGACTTACTGTCATACTTTTATTCGTCGTTACCGCTTGCGCCGTGAACGTGCCGGGCGCGACAGTTGCCCGCGCTTTTCCGGCGTACTCACAAAAGGAAAAGAAAGCGTGTTTGTACTGCCACGTCAATCCCGGCGGCGGCGGCAAGCGCAACGCGGCGGGGCTCTGGTACAAGAACCACGCGCTCTCGTTCGCGGGTTACACCCCCGAAAAAGCGAACACCGAAGCGGACGCCGCGAAGCCGAAAACCGCCCCCGCTCCGAAAGTTGTGGCGAAGCCGAAAGTCACCCCGAAACCAAAAACCAAACCAACGCCGAAGCCGAAAGTCACCCCGAAACCGAAGGCAAAAAGCGCGTAGGAGATTCCCATGAAACGAAACATTTTGCTCGCCGCGCTCGCGGCAATCATTGCCGCTTCCGCGCCGCTCTGGGCGCAGGAAGCGTCTCCCACGCCCGCCGTCATGCTCGACGTGGCGACAAAGAAACTGGTCAACACCCGCATCAAGGACATGGCGGCAACCGTGCGCGTCACCGAAACGAACTGGCGCGAGCTCGAAAAATGCGGCTCCGACTTCAAGCGCACCTATTATTTCAAGCGCATGAACGTCGCCTACCGGTATCCAAACCAGACGCGGATGGAAACCAAGGCACTCGGCTCGACCCTGCTCATCGTCTTCAATGGCGACACGCGCTACTACAAAGTGCCGTTCAAAACCGAAACGTCGTCGGTTGCGGGACAACCGGGGCAGAAGCAAGGGTTGCTACAGTTCGGCGTCTACGCGCCCGACTATTTGACGCTCGATTACGATCCGCATTTTGAAGCCGTGGAGAAGGGCTTGCACCGCATCCGTCTGACTCAGCGGCGGTCGGTCAATAAGTCGTATGAACTCTTGTGGGTGAATCCGAAAACGCACGTAATCGAGCGACGGCAGTCATGGAACGGCGACAAGCAACTGACGATGGAACTGCGATATAAAGACGTGAAGGAAGCGAAGCCGGGAATCTTTGTGCCGTTCCGCATCGAGATTTACAACCCCGAAGGCAAATTGGGCGCGGCGCAAGCCGTGGAGGATTTGAAAATCAACAGCGGGCTTGCCGACGCGCTTTTCGCCACCGCAAAGTGACCGATACCGAACCGATTCCCCTTTCCCTGAACGCCGCCCGGTTTTTTAACCGTGCGGCGTTTGTCCTGCTTTTCGCCCTGCTCGTGATTCGGCTTGTCACCGCGACGCATTTTGGTCTCGCGTGGGACGAAGCGTACTATTGGCAGTGGAGCCGCTATCTCGCTTTCGGCTACTACGACGCCGGACCGGGAATCGCGCTAACGATTCGCGCCGGAACACTCCTTTTCGGCGACACACCACTCGGTGTTCGCTTCGTGCCGATTCTGCTCTCGGTCGCCGCGAACGCACTTATTTTCGCGCTCGCCCGCCGTTTGTTCGACGCCCGCGTCGGCTTTTGGACAATCGCACTCGCCGCCGTGTCGCCGCTCCTCGCCATCGGTTCCGTACTGGCGACTTACGACCTGCCGCAGATTTTCTTCTGGGCGGCAGGCTTGTATGCCGTAGCGCGAGCAGTCGAGGACGCGAAGCCCACACTCCTGATCCCTAATCTCCAATCCCTAATTCCTACTCTTTGGTGGTACGTCACCGGGCTTTGCGTCGGGCTGGGAACCAACACTAAACCGACCATGATTTTTTTCGCGCCGGGCGTTTTGCTCTTGCTCTGGCTCGTTCCCGCGTACCGCAAGCATTTGGCGTCGCCGCATCCGTATCTGGCGTTCGCGTTGGCGATTCTCTGCCTCGCACCGCTCTTTATTTGGAACGCGCAACACGACAACGTCAACTGGATTCATACTCTCAATCGCGGCAACCGCTCGACGAACGCCGCACCGGGGCGTTGGCTCGGCGAGTTTTGGGGCGGACAGGCTCTCGTGGTCGGTCCCGGCTTGCTGATCGCCGAACTGATCGCCCTCGGCTACGCGCTTCGCCGCACGATGGATTTTGCTTCGCAAAAATCCGTTGACCCGCGCTACACTTTTATCGCCGCGTTCACCGTGCCGATTCTCGCCCTTTGTACACTGATTGCGCTTCGCTCAAAGGTCGAAATCAACTGGTGCGTCGCCGCGCATCTTTCAGGTCTGCTCGGAATCGCCGCCGTTTTCACACGGGAACGGTTACGCGGATGGTTTGTAGCAAGCGTCGCGGTTTCCGCAATACTCTCGTTGGTGCTGTTCTTCCCAAACGCACTGGTGATTCGCCCCTTCGCCCCGCTTGTCGCAAATGGCACATGGGAGAAGGTCAACGAACAGTACGGTTGGGAAGTTATCGCGGGCGCGGTGGTGCGCGAGAAAGACGCCTTGCAAGCCGAATCGGGGGCGACGCCGGTATTCGTTGCGGGAACTGGCTACCGTGTCTGCTCGATTTTATCGTTCTACCTGCCCGGTCAACCGTTCGTGCCGAAACTGCAAATCCCTGACACGCGCCGCGATCAGTACAACGTCTGGACAAACGAAGCCGCGCTTGCCGGTCAAAACGCCGTGGTTGCGCTGGACATGAACCGTCCCGAAGAAGAAGCCTACTTGCGGACGCGGTTCGCGTCTGTATCGGAGCCAGTGGTGGTGGACGTGCCGCGCCCCAGTTTCAAAGGTGCGGTGAAGTCATGGCGACTATATCGTTGCCGGGGCTTGAAATAAAAATCCGCCCCCGTGGTTAGCGGGGGCGGTCGTCATGATGACGGTTTTACTCGTCCCCATCGCAGTTTGGAACAGGGCGCGAACGCAACGAGGGACTACGTTTTTCCAGCGTCTTCTTGTCGCTTTTCCTCTTGCTGTATCTGCTTCAATTGAGCGTCGTTTTTAGGCTTCGGTGCGTCAGTGGTTTTCTCGTCGGCGCAACCGGCGAGAATCAACAGACAGGCGAAGCAAAGAGTCGCGGCTGAGAAACGGATATTCATTGTCGCTTTCATTTAGTTTGTACAACAGGCATCCGAATACAAACCCGGTCGGGTGTCCGTCGTCGGCGCAAACGGATCCCAAATAACGCGGGCTTTGTTATAGTTCGCGGCTTCCGTGTGACGGCGGTTCACCGTGCTACCGTAGTAGTAATCGCGTGCTATCTGGTTGGAAATAGCAACCGTTTTGTACCACTTAGCGTGACCGTCCATGAAGGCAAGGTTTGTGCCGCCTTGATGGCGGTCGGACACGCCCCACCGACCGACGCCGACGCCTCCGTAAATCCAGTAGCCGCGAGGGGTTAAGCCCGCAACGGTTTTGTCGAACGCATCACCAAACGCAACGGTCTGTGCGGGAAGTTTTATATCGCTGTCGCTTATCGGGTTTAAGAAAGCCCTATCCGCTTCGATAGCAGCATCACTGGTGACGGTGAAGTCTTTGCCAAAAATACCCCAGTAGCGGTAGTTGTAGTAAAGGTTCAACCCTGAGTTCATGCCAATAGAGAAGAAGTTGCGGTTCGGGTAAGTAATATCAACCTTATCTATCTCCGACGAGGAGCAAGCGAAGACATTTATATTCTTAATGTACGGCTGGAGAACCTGCCCATAAGTTTGCTGTATCACTCCGGCAGTGCCGGTGGCACCACCGATGAGCATTTCATGCATACACCCGTCGTAGTCTTGCATATACTGCATTTCGGCCAAACCGATTTGTTTAAGATTGGACAGACACGAGGTTTGCCGCGCCTTGCTACGGGCTTGCGCGAACACGGGAAACAGAATCGCGGCGAGAATAGCGATGATCGCTATTACGACGAGGAGTTCAATCAAGGTAAACGCACCTTGACGTGAGCGGGATGGGGACATATTTTTCATAGCACAACTCCTTCTAAAGCACGTGTGCGAAAGCGGCACGATAGCGGGCTACGGACACGGCGGGGCACTCGGTTGGAAAACAAACGGCGCGAAGCCGTTAAAGGGAACGCCGACAATGGCGACCACGAATTACAAGGAAGGAAACAGCACTGTTGGCGTATGATAGCATCCTTACGGCGGGGCGTCAAGTGCCTACCGCAACGATAAAAAAGAGCGGCGTGATAGTTACCGCCTATAGCAGGAACGGGGCGCAGCCATGAGTCCACGGGTAGTTGCCCGCGACCGTCGGACCGCCAAGTGCGGTTCCGCGCCATCCGCCGTTTTCCATGACCAAGGTGGTAGGCAGAAGCGTCTTGGTCTGCACCAATTTTACGTGACCGTCCGCATAGACAACGTTGGTTAATGTGCCGGTGTAATACCGGCGAATCGTTGGCGCATCGGAAGTAGTTCCCCCCGGAATTGTGGCGGGCGTTGCCGCAGGAGACGTAACGCCCGTGCCGGGATTGTGACTTCCCCAAACACCCGACTGCGACCCACTTGATGCCGTTTAATTGCACGTTGATCGGTGGACGTGCAAATTGCGCTCCGTCACAAACCATCAGCATTTCCGCAGGACGGGCAATATCACTGAGTGGGGCGGGCGCACCATAACGTGGTCCGTTAAACGGGGCTTGAGAGGCAGGAAGCCCCATTCCGAAGCCCGCATTTGTCGGACATAAAGAGCCTGCCGTTGCTCCTCCTAAACCCAGTTGATTATAAGCATATGCGTGACGCAAATCCATCAGGTCGGCTTTCGCGGAAGGACAAGCGAAGACTCCCCCTAAGTCAGTTCCCCCTACCGCATTCGCGGCAACGCCGTTTTTGATGTACGGGTTGATCAGGGTATTCCAGAGGTCTTTGGTAGCAGAGGAGGCAAAGGGACAAGTTTCCCCGCTCAGAGGGGGAAACGTTTCGTCGTAATCCTGTACGTATTGCATAAAGCCAAGCCCAATCTGTTTCAGATTGGAGGCGCAAGCCGTCTGTCGCGCTTTTGCACGCGCTTGGGCAAAGACAGGAAATAAAATCGCGGCAAGGATGGCGATAATGGCAATAACGACTAACAACTCGATCAGCGTAAAACCGCGACGAAACGGATGGGAGGGGACATAGGACATGAACACAACTCCTTCTAAACGATTGGTATCCTTCAGCAACGAAGGATTAGACCACGGCAGACAAAAGGCGAGCAACACCTTTGTTGGTTTGTATAGTAGCCGCCATTGGTTCGCTTGTCAAGGATTTTTGCGAAATTAACCTATACCAATTTTCGCCGGGGGATTAGCGCGGGGGAAGCGGGCGCAAAATGCCGTGATTGAGGTCGTGCCGCCGGGGGCCCGACCCGCGCTGTGTCGCCGATTCGGGATAGGCGAGCCGTGCCGCGACCCGCGTCATGGATTCGCCCGCGATCACCAAACTCATTACGGCGGCGCGTCCCAACCGCCTTGCGAGCGGTGGCGCGGAAATGTCGTGCTTTAACACGGATAGAATCTCGCTTTGCTCGGTCAGCATCGTGCGGTAGTGCGCCGCCGCTTCCGCCGCCGCCGATTTTTCGTTGCCCTGTCCGGTTTCCAGCACCGCCGAGACTTTGCCGCAAAGTTCCGTCACCGACATCACGAGGCGTTTGATCCGTGCATACGTGCCGCTTCCACCCGCGACCGATGTCAGAATCGCACAGATTTGCCACGTGTACCGTGCCGACCGCAGAGCCACCGACTGATCTTGCGCGTTTTGTGCGGCACACAAGACGCGGGGGCGTTGGTCGGCGGTCAGCGACGTTTCCACCAGCAAACTGCGTCCGCGTTGCTCAATACGCTCGGCGATTTCGATGCCTTTTTGTAGCGGGCTAACCGCGCTATCGCCGCCGCCGGTTTGCGGGCGACCGGCACGGGTCAGGGTGCTTTGCGTCAGGTTGACAAGCCGCAATAAATCGGCGTTAAACGATTCTAAAATCGCCTCGTTGTTTTGCGCCCCGGTCAAAATCACGGCGTTGTAAATGTCGGGCGACGGTGTTCGAGGCGCGGAGGGCGACGAATACACTCCCCCTCCGTCGTCAATAAGCGAAGTAGCATATCGGGCGGCAACCCGTCTTGCTTTCGGTTCATCCGCCGGTTGCGCGGGGGTCTCCGGCACGGATGCGTCATCGTCAACGAGCCGTTCTCTGGGACGAAGTAGCGAGGATAAAAGGGAGGTTCCGCGACGCAACATAATAATTGATTACATACTTCTTGTTAAATTGTCGTTTGACAATTTAGAGGATTGCCGCCGGACAGCCAACGTCCTGTTAAGTATCGGCAGATGGGAGGGTTTTCCGTTCCTTCTTTTTTACCGCCATTGGGCTTGATAATCACACGCTGTTTTTATCGGATACTTTTCGCCGTCACAACGTGCTGCCGCTTGCCGTATAAGAAATATGCGCTTAATGGTTCCTCTATCTTTAGCGTTGCTTTGCCTGTTTTGGCACGCCGTCTGCTTCGCGCAGACCGCGCCCGCCACTGTTCCGAAAAAAGCGGAACTCACGGTGCAGGTGTTTTTGTCGTCCACCTGCCCCATCAGTACCGACGATATGGCGGGGCTGATTGTCAGTGGCACGGCGGACGACGGATGGGGCGACCTTACCCTGCTCGGCTCGAACATCGGTCACTACTTCGAGGTTGGCGAAAAAGGTAAACCTTTCCGTGCGTCGCGCCCGAAATAAACGAGCGCAAAAGATACGTGGTTATGTCGGCGGGTTCGGCAGAAACTTCGTTTCGCCTTTAATCCGCCGACTGATTTAGAAGCCATTGCGGGTATACTGATTACACCTTGATGACCGACGGCTTTTTAGCGAGTTTGGAGACGGCGGAACCGACCGACCGCGCTTTGGTGGAACAAACCGTCGCCGGAAACCGGGGAGCGTTTGCGCTCCTTCACAAGCGGTATTATGCGCGGATTTATCGGCTTGCCGTGTACCGTTGCCGCAACACGCAGGATGCCGAGGATGTCGCCGCCGAAACGTTCGTGAAAGCCATCGCGCATTTGCCGCAGTTCCGGTTTCAGGGCGAATCGCTGTTGCCGTGGCTGTCGCGCATCGCTACCAATCTGGTGCATGACCAAGCGCGGCGGGCGTCGCACGTGTCGTTTGTTTCGATGGATAGCGACACGGCGGAGCAGGTGCGCGGGCTTTTAGAGGCATTGCCGGGAATGGCGGGCGATCCGCACACGCTTGCCGAACGCGCCGAAACGCAAAGCCTGATTCGCGCCGCCGTTGGCGAACTGCCCGGTGACCAAGCCGAGGCGGTGTTGCTACGGTTCGGGAGCGATTTATCGCTCAAGGAAATCTCGCTCGCGCTCAACCGAACCGAAGGTGCAGTAAAATCGTTATTACATCGGGCATTGGTGAACCTGCGAAAGACCCTCGTCACCGGGGCGGACGATTCGGCGGCGGTGCAAACGCGAAGGCAGACACAGAACACGACGGAGCAAACCCAAACCGCTCACAATTCGACGAATAAACGCTATGAGTATCTCGATCTCTGAACCGATGCGCGTCTGTTTGGACGCACTGTACGAAGGCAAACCCGCGCCGGAGGGCGTGTTGGCGTCGCTTTCGGAGAGCGAACGCGCCGAAGTCGCATCCCTCGCCCGCACGGCGCGATTGGTCGGACTATCGCTTAATCAGCCGATTCCGACCACGGAAATGGAAGCGTCCGCGCTGGCGCGGGCGCATGACGCGATGGCGCAAAGAGGCGCGACATCCTCCGCTACCGCAACGCCGGAAGGCACGGCGGACACCGGCAACTGGTTTACCCGCCTTTTCAAAAAGAGCGGAGGATAGCGCGTAGATGGCAACTCTGGTCGGGGTGACGTTCCACAAAATCGGTAAACTGCATTACTACGCGGCGGACGATTTGGAAGGCACGGTGAGCGTCGGCGACTTTGTTGTCGCCGAGACCGAACGCGGAACCGAACACGGCGAAGTGAAAGTTCTGCGCGAGGTGAGCGGCACGAAAAGCGACGCACCGACACCGTTTCGTCTCCTTCGCGCCGCGAACGCCGCCGATCTGAAGCAAGCCGAAAAGCGGGCGCAACAAGCGATGGATGCTCTGGAAACGTGCCGCGCCCGCGTTCAGGCACTGCGCCTTCCGATGAAAATCACCGACGCCGAGTCGGCGTTTGACGGCTCCGGCGTCACGTTCTACTTCGTTTCCGACGAGCGCATTGACTTTCGCAAACTGGTCAAGGAGACGGCGGCACTTGTCAAAATGCGCGTTCATTTGCATCAGGTCGGCTCCCGCGACCACGCGCAAACACTCGGTGGCTACGGTCCGTGCGGGCGTCCCTTGTGTTGCACGACATTCCTGCGCGATTTCGCCCCGGTTTCGATGAAGATGGCGAAAGACCAATCGCTGTATTTGAACCCGTCGAAGTTTAGCGGCGTGTGCGGCAAACTGATGTGCTGTTTGCGCTTCGAGCATGACGTTTACTTAGACGCGAAAGAAAACCTGCCGCACGTCGGGATGACGGTTTCGCTTCCTTCGGGCGAACGCGGCGCGGTGACGGATGTCAACATTTTTGCCGAGCGCGTGTCGGTGCAGATTCGCGGCGAGAATGACACGCGCACGATTGTCTTGCCCGCATCCGACGTGCGCCCGGCTCGCGCTTGCGGCGATTGTGGGTCGGCGGGCGGCGGTTGCGGGGGGGCGTGCGGGTCGGACACCTGCGAAACGTCGGCGAAGGGGACGCCGCTGATCGCGCTGGAAAAACGTTTCGCGGTAAAATAGGCAAGATGGCAAAACGAACCGTTGGCAAGACCCGTGGCACGAAACCGTTCGATGTGTCGGTCAAAAACCTGATCGGCAACAACCCGCAGGATTGGCTGACGCTTTTTGATTTGCCGCAAAACACGCTTATCACCGCGCTGGACAGCGACTTGGCGAGCATGAGTTTTGCCGCCGACCGGCTGTATAAAGTCGGCGACGGCGACACGGCATACGGGCTTCACGCGGAGCTCGAATCGGGACATACGGAAAGCGAGTTGCCGCGCCGGTTGTTGCAGTACAACATTTTTGCCGAAGCAAAGCACAAGTTACTGTTTCGTTCCGTCGCCGTGCTACTAACGAAAGGCGCGAATAGTCCCGCGATTACAGGGCGGCTCGAACGGCGGTTGCCAAACGGAATGCTGGTTCATGCGTTCCGGTATGATGTTATCAAGATATACGAAATCCCGGCAGAAGAACTGTTGACCACTGGCTTATCGGTTGTGCCGCTCGCGCCACTCGGTACGCTCCCTGAAAGCGACTTGGAGCGCGTCGTGGAACGGATGGGAAGCCGGTTTCGGGCGGAGGCGACTGGCAAGGAAGATTTGCGCCGTCTGTGGACGGCAAGTTGGCTGTTGATGAGTGCGCGATATTCGCCGCAAATCGCGGAGTCATTACTGAAAGGAGCGGTGGAATCCATGCTGAAGTTGGAAGATTTTCCCTTGTACGACTACTTGAAGGAAAAAGGGTTGGCAGAAGGACGCGCAGAAGGACGCGAGAACGGACTGCGTGATACCGTGATTCGCGTCGGGGAGAAGCGGTACGGCGCGGCATTGGAATCGGCGCGCGAAACCCTCGCGGCATCGGACTTCGAGACGTTGCAGGGTTACATCGAACGGCTGTCCGAAGCCGAAACGTGGGACGAACTGCTCGCGCCCTGAAATTATAAAGGGCGCAAGCCGAGGCGCGACCGGGTACACTGCCCGTATGCGTGTTGTTGTTATCGGTGCGGGGGTCGGAGGGATGAGCGCGGCATTACGACTGGCGAAAGCCGGGGCGGATGTCACGGTGGTGGAGCAAAACGCCAACGTCGGCGGCAAACTCAATACATGGGAGCCGGAGGTAGAGGGCGTCGGGCGGTTCCGCTTCGACACGGGACCGCACGTTCTCACGATGCCGTGGGCGATACGCGAACTGTTTGACGACCTCGGCGAGCGCATGGAGGATTACCTTGATCTTCAGCGCATGGATCCGATTTGCCGCTATCATTTCCCCGACGGGACACACTTCGACGCGCCCGCCGACCCCGCCGACGCCCTGAAGCGAATCGCCGAAACGTTTCCCGGCGACGAAGCCGGTTTTTCTACCCTGCTCGATTACGCCAAGAGGGTTCACGACGCCACGGTTGATCCGTTTCTGCGGCAGGATTTCGGCACGGCGGTTCGCGGGATTCCGACGGGCAAGCAGTGGAAGCAGCTCGGTCAATTCCTCGGCTTGCAACCGTGGAAGACAATTTCCGACCTGTCGAAACGCCATTTGAAGCACGAGCGATTGCGGCAGATTTGGGATTTGTACGCCTTTTACAACGGCTCGTCGCCATACAAAGCGTCGGCGATTTTTGCGATTATCGCGTGGGTGCAATGGGGCGACGGCACGTTCTATCTGCGCGGCGGACTGCGAACGTATGCCGACGCGCTGGCGAAACTTGCGGACAAGTTCGGCGTCAAGGTACTAACCGGGGCGCGGGCGGCTCGCATTCACCAGAACGTTTCAGCGGCGGAAATGAAGGACAGGAGCAACCTTCTGGAGAACGCGCAGAACGATTGGTATATGACTAACACGCCGGACGCGCCGTACAACGCAGTGCGCGGTGTTGACCTAATGCACGGCGACGAAACCGACTATGCCATAGCGGATGCCGTAGTTTGCAACGCCGACCCGATGACCGCCTACGCGAACTTAGCCCCGCGCAAGGTGCGACCCGACGGCTTCACGGAGGAAAACGTCACGCCGTCCACGTCGGCGTTTGTGACGCTGTTAGGCGTCAAGGGCGACGCCCGGCGCGATTTTCCGTCCCTGTCGCACTTCAATTCCTTCCTGCCGGATGACCTGAACGCCGAGTTTGACGCGATTTTCGGGCGCGGTGTCCCCGCCGATGACCCGGTTATCGGCGTTACCTGCCAGAGCGTGACTGAATCTGATGTCGCGCCGGACGGCTACTCGACGCTCTACGTGATGACCTCGCCGCCCGCTCTCGGCAATTGGCAATGGAGCGATGAGCAAACCGCCGCCTACCGGGAACGTGTTCTTGACCTTCTCGAAACCCGGTGCGGTCTGCCCAGCTTGCGCGAACGCATCGTTTGCGAGCAGGTTTGGACTCCGCGCACGTTTCAGGAGAAGTACGGCGCGTGGCGCGGGTCGCTCTACGGCGTGTCGTCGAACGGTTGGCGCGGCTCGTTCCTGCGCCCGCCAATTCGCTCCCGGTCGGTAAAAGGCTTGTACTTCGTCGGCGGCGGAACGCACCCCGGCGGCGGCTTGCCCCTCGTCACTCTGTCCGGTAAAATCGTCGCCGACGCCGTGCTATCCGACTTCCGCGACGCCCAAAAATAATCGGTGCGGTTTGTGTGAAAGACCCCACACCGGCAGGAAAGCCTATTGTCCATGAAGAAACCTATTATGCACGATTAAAACAGATTAAAAACAAGCGCGTTCGTGCCGTGCGAAGGGAAACTCATGCAGAAAAAACTTAGCCGATACGCTTTATCAGCGCGGCTTCTTTGCGGCTTCGCCCTCCTGGCAGCCGTTGCCGGTTGCGGCGGGGACGACAACAACGATAACGACCTCGGAGGTATCACGCCATCGCCGACACCGACGCCGGTAATCACTCCGTCGCCTAACCCATCGCCGACCGTATCGCCGAATCCTTCCGCCACCGGAACCGTAACCGGCAGAGTTCTCGCCCCGAACGGCACAACCGCGATTAACGACGCGCTGGTCTATGTGCCGGTCAACCAATCGCGTGGTCGCCAAGCCGAAGCGGTTATCGTGCAAACGCGCACCAACGCCAACGGCGATTTCACGCTAACCGGCGTTCCCGTCGGCGAAACCGTGGTGGTCATCAGCAAAGGGCAATGGCTGATTCGCAACGTCGTGACCGTCACGGCGGACGACACAACCGCACTGTCGGCGACGCAAGCGACGCTTCCCATCACCGGCACGGGCGCGGCACGAATCGCTGTGATCGAGGGACAGTACGACAACATGGAGGACGTTCTCGCCAAACTCGGACTCGGCGAGGTAGAGAACGGTGCGCTCAAACCCGGCACACAACGCTTCGATTTGTACGAGGATGGGGATGCCCTGTTCGCCGATTCCGCCCGGCTCAACGGCTACGACATTGTTTTCGTCAACTGCGGCGCAAGCGAGAGTATTCTTGAGAACCCAACGGCGATAAACAACCTGCGAGCCTTTGTGCAAAACGGCGGCAACCTGTATTGCACCGACCTTGCTTATGACTTTATCGAGCAGTCGGTTCCCGAAGCGATTGACTTTTTCGGCTCCGACGGCACACCGACCGCAACGGCGGAAGATTTCGCTATCGCCGAAGTTGGCGATAGCGGCGTAGCAAGCAACGCCGATGTGCAGGATACCAACCTGCGCGACTGGCTATCGGCGCGGGGTGCGTTGCGCCCCGATGGCAAGGTTCACGTCGAAGGCTTCCTGAGCGGATGGGGCGTGATTAACGAACCGGGCGCGGGCGGCAAGGTGTGGGTGCGCGGGCTTCTCGGCACGGAGGACAGCACCCGCGTCAAGCAAAGCCACAACCACGGCAAAGCCGGGCGCGGACGACAAGCAAGTGGGGCGGGTGCGCCGGGCGACACGCGCAACCTGACCGTGACCGTGCCATTCGGCACGGGCAAGGTGCTGTATAGTTCGTATCACACCGAACCGGGTGTTTCCGAAAATACGCTCCTGCCGCAAGAGCAGATTCTCGCCTATCTCGTGTTCGAGTGAGGCAAAAACAGAACGTCGGGGCATTGTCGCCCCGGCGTTTCGCCGCCCCGAAAACCGGGTAACTTTTGTTAGCGGGCGAAGCCAATATGTTCGGCTTTGCTAATAATGATTTCTACGAAAGGAGACGTCAAATGCTAACAAACGGTTTAATCGGTGTTTTTGCCGCGAGTGTGATGATTGCGCCGGGCGCGTCCGCTCCGGCAGGATGGACATCAGCGGCGGGCGCGAACGGGGCAACGGTTTATACGCCGGGCGATTTACAAACCGGCGAAGTATTTACCGTCACAGTGTACGCCCCGCAGAAGAACAACGGCAAGCCTCTTGCCGATTGGCTACTTGCCTTCGCCGGAAACGACGGCGACGGCGAAACGCCCAAAGCGGAAAACAACAGCAACGGCTTGACCGTGGTCTCGCGCCCGTTTCGCGGCGCGGACGGCTCACAACAAGCGCACCTGTACACGGCAAACGCCAGTGCTGATGGCGCGGTGCGCGTAGTGCGTATCACGTTCTCCCTCGCCACCCAAGTGTTCCCCCGATACAAAGACGCGGCGAACAGGATTGTGCGTGAAACTCTGTCGCCGGGTCAAAGCGGCACGGTAAAAACGGCGAAAACTGGGGGAACCGGAAAAGCCATGCTTGGCGGCAAACTGCTACCCGGTTTGTACGTCGGCAAGCAGTACAGCGTGAGCGGTTCCAAGCGCGAACTGATCGGCGGGATTCGCCTGTATATCTACCCAAACGGGGAATATCGCGTCAACGATGAGAACGATAAGCCGTTCAAATATAACACTGGTACGGTAGGGTACGACGCCAAAAGCGGCAAACTCAATATTGATAACTCGTTCCGCATGGCGAACAGCCGCACCGACCCCGAACGAGATTTTTGTTTTTATGGAAGCGGCAAGGACGGCACACGGGTGATTGTCGCCGAGGAGTACCGTGGTTATGGCACTATAAAAACCGCGCTGGGCTACGCGGGAGAAACAAAAACGCAGTCGCCGACCGCCACGAAAGCCACCGAAGCCGCCGCGAAAGCGGAGGAAGCCCGATATAAGTTTGTCACCGCGCCGGGCAAGGGTGTTCAGCCGGGGCAGATTGCCACTATCCTCCACGAGTACGATGTACAAATGTATTCGATGGGGGCGAGTGGCATGGGAACGAATATCACCGATGAGGCTTACCTGCTCCTTAAGGACGGCACTGTTCACAAGGGCTTACCGGTTCCCGCCGACACGCTCGATGTCGCGGCGTCGCGGCGCGGCGAACCGAAAAAATGGGGCAAATGGCGGCGCAATGGCAACGGCTACCAGATAGCACTGGCGGGCGGCGCATTCAAGAAACTGGACGCGACACCGGTATTAGCGGTCGGCTCCGGCGCACGGCTATCGGGTCGCTACGGAACCGGGTCGTCGTCGGCAAGCCTGATGGGCAGTTCCTACGCACTTTGGGGTGTCACGTTTACGAAGGACGGACGTTTCAAAAAGGACGGGCGCGGCGGAAGCGGCAACTCGCTGTTTATGCAAACCGGCGGCGCACCGGCGATCAACTCGACGTATGACGACAACGGTTCCGTGACCAGTGTTTTAGGCGCGGATACTACCGTGATGGCGAAACGAAAGAATAATCCGAACGGCGACAAGGAAGGAACCTACAGCATCAGCGGGTACACAATGATTCTGCGCTACGACAACGGCACAACCGCCCGCTTACCGTTTTTCTACACACAGCCCAACAAATCCACAGTCTATTTCGAGGGCAATCAGTTAGCGTTTGACGACGGAAAGGATTAATCCATGACACACAAGCAACTTATCGGCATTCTCGCCATTGCTATCGCGGGGGCGGGTTTTGCCGCCCGTCCCGCCCAAGCCCAACTCGGCGGCGGCGTTCCCGACCTTTCGGAATTCGCCGGGGCAATCTCGGCGTCCATCGCGGACGGCGATGCGCCGGTCTCGAAAACACCCGGCGGCAAATTTTCATCCGGCTTGGTCGTGCCATCCGTGAAGCCGGGCGCGGCGGCGCAGGGAATCGGCAAGCAACTGCGCGACGCTCTGGACAAGAACGGCAAGAAGCCGGAAAATGCCGCTATCGAAACCGAAATGCCGACCACACTAAAAAATATCGAGGCGGGACTGGAGAAAGTCGGATTCGCCAAGCGCGATATGGGCGTCGCCCTCGGTTACGCTTTTCTGTACAACTACGAAACGGCGACCGGAAAAAAGGTTCCCGAAGCGGCAAGCGCGACTGCCGCGAAAACCGTCGCCGCTGCGTTCGCCAAGCACTGGGACGCAAAGTACAAAACGATGAAACCGGAAGCGAAGGAAAAAATCTACGAATCACTTTTGGTTAGCACCACGCTGTTCGCCGCGTTCTCAGAACAATTCGAGAAGGCGGGTAAAACACAGGACGCAACGAGCATCCGCAAATCGGCGGGGATGCTGTTCGAGAAACTCATCGGCGTTCCGCCCGCGCAGGTGACGATTGACGACGCGGGCAAAATCACCGGTTTAGCGGGTGGCAAAGCGCAATAGCCCTTTTCTTTTTTTGTCCTACGCGGACGGCGG
>JACMIU010000309.1 GCA_014380985.1 Armatimonadota bacterium
AGGGAATCGCGGGCTTTTGCGTTACTTTCGTTGCGTCTGCTTCGTAGTGCCGAAATCCTCCCTCCCTCCCTTCGTCGCCCCGAAGCTGGTTTTGCACCCCTTTTCAGTGTTGCGTGGGGTTTGTGGTGGAGCGCAGGGGACGGCGCGAATCATAGCAGGAAACCGGTAGGCAAGCGGTACTGGTTGACGCCGCCCGCGTTTCAAGGGTACACTCCCCGCACCGATGCTTTATTTTGACCTGCGAGATCCCGCGCAAGAATCCGCGCTACGCGCCGCGTTCGCGGCTCGTGTGTCGTCCGCGCACGATGCCGAGGGTGAGGCGACAGTGCGGGCAATCTTGGACGCGGTGCGAACCGAAGGCGACCCGGCGGTCATTCGCTACACGCGCCGCTTCGACTGCGCCGAAGCGGTCGCGCTTCGCGTTCCGGCGAGTGCGATAACCGACGCGGCAAACCGGGTGCGCGAAATGCCGCTTTGGGACGCTTTGCAAGTCGCTGCGGGTCGCATCCGCTCTTTCCACGAACGCGGCAAGCGCGAATCGTGGCTAACATTGGATACGCCCGGCGAAACATTGGGGCAGATGGTGCGCCCGTTGTCCCGCGTCGGCGTCTACGTGCCGGGCGGCACGGCGGCGTACCCGTCCACCGTACTGATGGCGACGATCCCCGCGCAGGTCGCGGGTGTCCCGTCCATTGCGCTGGCGACGCCCCCCGGCAAAAACGGCTTGCCACCTGACGCCACGCTCGCGGCGGCGCAAATCGCCGGGGTGTCCGAAGTGTACGCGATGGGCGGGGCGCAGGCGGTTGCCGCGCTCGCGTTTGGCACGGAATCGGTCGCGTCCGTGGTCAAAATCGTCGGACCCGGCAACCGGTTCGTCAATCTCGCCAAGCGGCTTTTGTTCGGCACGGTCGGCATTGATATGTTAGCAGGCCCGTCCGAAGTCGGCGTACTGTGCGACGATACCGCGAATGTCGTTAGTATCGCCACCGAAATCATCGCGCAAACCGAGCATGACCCGCTCAATTCCGCGCTGGTTGTGTCTACGTCACAAGCGATAGCGGATGCCTTGCCTGCCGAGATCGAACGGCAATTGTCCGACCTGCCCCGCGCCGAAGTCGTCCGTGCCGCGCTGACGAAGTTCGGCTACCTCGTGTTCGCGCCCGACCTGCCCGACGCTATCGCCGTCATTAACGACTACGCGCCAGAGCATCTGCACGTCTACCTGCACGACCCATGGCGAGCCGTACCAATGATCGAGAACGCGGGCGCGATTTTGATAGGGGAAGCGTCCACCGCCGCGCTCGGCGATTACGTCGCCGGGCCCTGCCACACACTGCCGACTGCCGGGAACGCCCGGTTTTCGTCACCGCTTCACGTGGACGATTTTCAGAAAAAGACCAGCATTATCGCCCTCGGAAGCGCGGTCGCGGCGGAACTCGCGCCCGCCGCACTATCCATCGCCACCTTTGAGGGCTTAGAAGCACACGCACGTTCCGCCCGTCATGTGTTAATGAATGCAAAATAGGGTATAAACCTGCAGAGTCAGGGCAATCGAGAGCGTCAAGGACGCGGCGAACACCCGACAACATCATCGCACACTACACCCGCCGAATCAACTTATGCAATTAGAATCCGACGTTTTACAATTACACACCGACTCACAAGGCGACATCGTTCATGTTCGCGCCGTCGGCGATATTGACCTGTCCACCACGCCGCAATTGCGCGAGGTGGTGGAGGAGATCGTTTCGGGACTGCCGCAAGGCAGTAAGTTACGCTTCCTGCTTCTCGACATCCGCGAAATCGCCTTTATTGACTCGGCAGGTCTCGCGCTGTTGGTCGAGATTCGCAAGCGGTTCCACGATACGTGCCGCCTTGCCATTCATATCGCCGCTTCCACACAACCCGAACGGGTGCTTCGTTTGGGACGCTTCGATACGTTTTTGATTATTGGCTACTCCCCGGAGGAACTCGCCGCCGCCGGTATTCCCGTCGTCACGGCGTCGGCATAACGCGGGCGGCAGGATTGAAAACAGGCTTTTTCGGTAACAATAAGAAGCAAGGAAAAAGGAACGCGCCGACTCATGACGGGCGGCGTAAGAATCACACGTCGGGTAAAAACGAAAAATGCAACAAACAAACGAAGCGGGAAATATAGACATAGCCAAGGAAGCGAGCCGCGAATTCCCCTCGCGCCCGGATGTGCTGAGCGATGTACGCCGGATGATTGAAGAATGCGCGGCGCAAACCGCGCTGAACCGGGAGCAAACCGAGGATTTACTGACCGCCGCCGATGAAGCGGCGGCGAACGCGATTCGCCACGGTTCGCCGAAGGAGGGACCGAATGCGCGTCTGCGTATCACGTGCCAGTACACGCCGGAGTGGCTCGAAATACGAATCCGCGATTTCGGAACCGGGTTCGCCGTGCCGGAAGTGCCGACGATGCCCGCGCCGGACGCGATGGGGGGGCGTGGGCTACCGCTTATGGTCGCCCTCGCGGATTCGGTCGCCATCGCATCCTCGCCGGAAGGCACGACGGTGACGCTGGTAAAACGCGCAAACGGCAACGCGCACGGTTGAGGCACAAACCGAAAAACGGCGGACACAGAAGCGTGTCCGCCGTTTTTTATTGCCGCGTCAACCGTGCGCGGGCGGCAAGGGCGTGTTCCCGTGCCGCTTCGGGCGTCGGCGCAATGGCGACGATATGCCCCATTTTGCGCCCCGGTCGTGCTTCGCGCTTGCCGTACAAATGCAGTTTCGCGCCCGGAAAATCGCGCAACATTGCGGCGAAATCGGGTTCGCCATTGTCCCACAGGTCGCCTAAAAGGTTCGCTATCGCCGCGCCGGGTTGCGTCATCGCCGTATCGCCGAGGGGCAAACCGCACACGGCACGAAGTTGTTGCTCGAACTGATTGGTTATCGCCCCGTTTTGTGTCCAATGCCCCGAATTATGCGGGCGTGGAGCCATTTCGTTCGCCAGCAATTCGCCTTCCGGCGTCACGAAAAACTCGACGCACAAAACGCCGACAACGTCAAGGGCGTCCATGATTCGCCGCGTGGCGTCAATCGCTTCTTGAGCAAGCGCGGGCGAAGCATCGGGCGCGGGTGCGGTGGTCACATCCAGAATCGAGAGGGCGTGTTCGTTTCGCACCAAGCCGTAATGTGCGAAATCGCCGCTCACGCCCCGCGCCGCGACTACCGACCCTTCCCACGCAAAGCGAACGAATCCTTCCAACACGCACTCCACACCGCCCAGTTCCGCGAACGCGACTATTGCTTCGTCTCCCGTGCGAACCGTGCGTTGCCCCTTGCCGTCGTAGCCGGAACCGACGGTTTTCAGCACGGCGGGCAAACCGGTGACACCAACCGCCTCCGCGATACTGCCTGCCGTACGAACCGGCGCGAACGGGGGAGTGGCGATACCGAGCGACACAAAAAACGCCTTTTCGCGGAGCCGGTTCTGCGCGACGTGAAGCACGTTCGCGCCGGGACGCACGGAAACGCCGACCGATTCTATCGCGGCAACCGTCTCCGACGGCACGTTTTCAAACTCATACGTCACGACATCCACCGACGCGGCAAAAGCGCGAACAGCGTCCAAGTCGGAATACGGCGCGACGATTTCACGGTCGGCGATTCGTCCGCAGGGCGTGTCCGCGTCGGGCGAAAACACCGCGATGCCATAGCCCATACGCCGCGCTTCAAGCGCGAGCATCTGACCCAGTTGTCCACTACCGAGGATACCGATCATCGCGCCCGGAAGAAAGGCGGGACTCATTCTGACACCTCATCAACTTGGGGTATGAATGTGAAAGCAGATTCAAATTCGCCTTCTGCGATCAAACAACTTATCGTTTTGGCTAAAGTTTCGTGACGTAAAT
>JACMIU010000310.1 GCA_014380985.1 Armatimonadota bacterium
ATCGAGTGGCAATGGGGGCAAACGCCTCGCTATCGCCACAGCGGCGTGTCCAACATGGCATTCGCCGATGGCCATGTCAAAGCCGTTGCCAAAGGGCAACTCAATTGGTGCAAGAACTTCTACTACCCCGGCATCGGCAATGCGGGTCCGTTCCGTGCGGTTGATGTTAGTTATATGTTCAACACGGGCGAACCATGTGCCGGTTTTACCAAAGAGTAAAACACAGTAGTTCCTTGAGGCGTGGTAGGGTTCCCGCGCCTCAAGAAAGTAGTAAAGGAGAAACGAATGACGAACAAGAGAATCTACGCGGCGGCGTTCGCCCTTGCCGCGTTATGCCTGACAACCATTGGTTGCGGCGACACCGTGACACCCGAAGCCGGAGGAACCGGTGCGGCGACCACCGCGCCTGCAACAGTTGCCTCACCCGGCTCTGTGACCCCGGCAGGGCAAGTCGTCCCCGGCAATCCAAACTCCAATGCCGCGGCGAACGCGGCGGCGTATGAAGCCGCCCGCAAAAAAGCGGAAGGCAAGTAGTCTGTGGCGCAGTCACCGCTACGCCTTGGCGGTGCGCTAACCACGCGCACTGTCGCCGGGCAGAAATGGGCGCGAAATCTGTCCGTCTACGAAGCCAACTTAGACCGGTACGGCTTCGCCAAAGGGGCGGCACTGCGCGAGTTCGCGGCGCATTTGCCTGTGTTGAAAACGATGGGCGTCGGGATTGTCTGGTTCATGCCGCTTCACCCACGCGGGTTTAAGCGCGGGTTTGGCTCGGCGTACTCGGTGCGCGACTACACCGAAATCAACCCTGACCTCGGCACGAAGGACGATTTTCGCCGCCTTGTCAACCGCGCTCACGCCCTCGGCTTGCGCGTCCTGATGGACTGGGTTCCCAATCACACCGCGTGGGAAAACCCGCTCACCGAATCGCACCCGCAGTTCTACGCTCGTAACGCGGCGGGCGAAATTGTGCAAGCGGGCCCGTGGGCGGATGTCGCGCAGCTCGATTACGGATCGCCCGGCGCGTGGAACACGCCGCTCTGGGAACGCCAACGAACCGATATGTCTTATTGGCTACGCGAGTTCGGCGTGGACGGCTTCCGGTGCGACGTTGCCGGACGCGCCGGAAAAGTCCCCCGCGAGTTCTGGACGTGGCTACGTCCGCGTCTCGACGCGGTACACCCCGTCTTTATGCTCGCCGAAGCCGACGACCCGTACCTGCACCCGGCGTTCGACATGACGTACTCTTGGAACCTGCCCCCGGTATTGTGGGACATCTGCGCCGGGCGCAAGCCCGCCACCGCGATTGACGACGCACTGGCGCAAGAAGCGCGGGACTATCCGCCCGGCGCGATTCGGATGCGCTTCTTGGACAACCACGACTGGCACAACCACGCCGACTGGGGCTGGGGTGACAAGCCGCCACTGCCGAACACGCCGGGAATGCCGCAGGTCGCCCCGCTGATGGTCTTGTGCGCCACGCTTCCCGGCAAGCCGCTCCTCTACAACGGGCAGGAAATGGCGTTTATGAAAACCGACCCGCCGAAAATCGCTACGGACAGGCAAAAATCGCCGGTTTGGAAGTTTTACAGCCGGTTGCTATCTTTGTACCGCGACAGCCCCGCGCTATCCGGTGGCGCGCTCGCCCGCCTGCCTACGCCTGACGACCGGATATACGCCTTCGTGCGCGGCACTGGCGCAAAGCGCGTACTTATTGCCGTCAACCTGAGCGGCGAAGAGCGAACCGCAAGGCTTCAAGGCGACGTGTCCGGCAAGTGGCGTGGTTGGTTCGGCGGCGGTACGCTTATGTTCCCTCCTGAATTATCCGTGAACCTTGAAGCGTGGGGCTACCGAGTTTACGTTCCGGCGTGAACTCCGCGCCCCCGGCTACGGCATTCGCTCATCGGGTACATGAATGCTTTGAAGATAAGCCTCGGTTTTTAGGTAGTAGGCATTTGCTCCGCGACCAACAATCAACTTTCCTTCGTGCCTCATCTCAGCAAGAACTTTTCGTAGTAACGGTACACTGACGCCAACGCAGACACGTTCAACGTCCTCAAATCGAAATCGCAAAGACAACTGCTGTATCGCGTCTTTTACATTCTGGGCTTTACCGCCACGCGCCGTTGTATTGACCATTTTAACGCGCTCATCAAACTCTCGATATGCCGATAAAAGCATGACACTCAAAAAGTAGTCCGTCCAACGCTGATCGGAATGCTTTCCACTATGCCAATCTTGCGACGCTATCTCAAGAGTCTCGTAATATCCGATCTTTTGTGCCTCGATGTTGCGCTCCAGTGAAATATACGCTCCGACCATGTAGCCGGATTTGTACAAGAGCAGTAGCGTCAGCAAACGGCTCATTCGTCCGTTACCATCAGCAAACGGATGGATGCAGAGAAAATCAAGGACGAACGCCGGTATAAGAAGTAGGGTATCTATGCTCCTCGCCTCCGTCAATCGGCGGTAATTGTCGCACAATACGCGCATTGCATCCGGCGTTTGCCATGCCGGGGTCGGGCGAAAGCGAACATACCTTGTGCCATCGGTCTGTGTCGCAACGATCTCGTTGTCGGTTCGTTTCCATTCACCGCCGCTACTGTCGGATGTGGACGCATACAGATCACGATGTAGTTGCAGAATGTAGTTTGGTGTCACCGGAATATGCTCGTAATTCGTATGAATCATCGCAAGAACGTCCCGGTAGCCTACAATCTCTTGTTCCGAGCGATTAGCAGGGTTTATCCCTTTACTCATAAGTGCGTTGAACCGAGGTAGCGGAGTTGTTATCCCTTCGAGACGATTTGAGGCTTTGACGCTCTCAGTACGGGCAATTTCCCTGAGTTTTTCCAGTAAGTGCGGCGTCAACTTTTCATAAGACGCATATCTTCCCTGATATTCCCCCAGATTATGAACCGTTTGCAAAAGATTGTGAGTGATCTTTCTATTCTCAAGGTAAGTCTCATTTAAGGACGACATAATAAATTATACAGTTTTCGGCGGTTAGTCGCCGCGGAACACCGACAGTAGCAAAATACAACAGTATTGTTTCACGTGAAACAAAACCCGCTTCCCAAACCGACGAAAACCGTGTATAATCGTACTGTAAGCGGCGAAAGCGTTCCACGTGAAACATTTCGTTCGCTCACACCGGTCGGCTTCAAAGGAATCGCTCTATGTCAGCCATTGTTTGGGCAGTAGTCAATCAAAAAGGGGGCGTCGGAAAAACCACCACCGCCGTGAATCTCGCCGCGTATTTGGCGCAAGGGCGGCGCGTTCTCCTGATTGACACCGACCCGCAGGGCAACGCGACCTCCGGGTGCGGCATTGACCGGCGCACCGTGACCGCCGACACGTACACCGTGCTGGTGCAGGATCAGCCGATTAAAGAAGCGCGAAAGGCGACCACGGTTCCGGGCCTCGACGTGCTACCGGCGACCATCAACTTAGCCGCTACCGAAATCGAACTGCTCAACCGCGAGAACCGCGAGTATGTGCTGAAAAACGCGATTGCCGCCGTGTCCGACGATTACGATTTTGTTTTGATTGATTCGCCGCCGTCGCTCGGCATGATCACCGTCAACACGCTGACCGCCGCGCACGAAGTCTTGATCCCGCTTCAGTGCGAATACTACGCACTCGAAGGTATCACGCAACTCTTGGAGATTATCGAGCGGGTGCGCCTGCACCTGAACCCCGAACTCACGATCGGCAAAGTAATTTTAACCCTGTTTGACGGGCGCACCAACCTTGCGAACCAAGTCATGCAGGAAGTAAAATCGTATTTTGGGGAAGCCGTGTCGCCAACCGTGGTGCCGCGCAACATTCGTTTGTCGGAAGCCCCGTCGTTCGGGCAACCGATTTCCGTGTACGACGGGCGCAGCAAGGGTGCAATCGCGTATGAAACTATCGCAAAGGAATTATTAGCAGATGTCGAACGCCGCTACGGTGTCAACAAAAACGGCTCGTCCGGTGCTGGGGCGGGGACTGGCAGACCTAATACCCGCTGGTGGCAACGAAAGCGGTAGGGGCGGGGGCTTCGGAATCGCCGGAACACTCGGCGCGGGCAAAGAGCCGATTGGTGAGGAAGTGCCGCTAACACTTCTGCACCCGAACCCGAACCAGCCGCGAACGTATTTCGACGCCACGGCTTTAGGCGAACTCGCCGATTCGATTCGGGCGAACGGCATCCTGCAACCGATTCTGGTACGCCCGCGCCCCGCGCCCCTGCCCGGCTACGAAATCGTTGCCGGGGAACGCCGCTACCGTGCCGCCCGCGAAGCCGGACTGACCAAAGTCCCGGTGGTAGTGCGCGTTCTGTCCGACGAGGAAACACTCGCCCTCGCGCTGATTGAAAACCTGATTCGCGCCGACATCGGACCGCTTGAAACTGCCCGCGCCTATTCACGCCTGATGAGCGAGTTTGGGTGGACGCAGGAGCAGATGGGCAAACGCGTCGGCAAAAGCCGCGTTTCGGTCGCCAACCATTTGCGCCTGCTGAAACTGCCCGACCCGATTCAAAAAGCCGTCGAGCGCGGCGAGCTCTCGGAAGGTCACGCCCGCGCCCTTTTAGGCGGTGAAGGCGCGGAAGCCGATAACGACGTATTCCGCACCCGGCAAACCGCCATCTTCGAGCAAGCCGTGGGCGAAAAACTCACGGTGCGCGACGTCGAACGCCTGATGCGAACCGAACCGGTAGCCGTGATTGAACCACCCGCGCCGGTGGAGACGAAAGCCGTGGCGTTCGCCGCACCGGTTGCGCCCGACCCCGACCGCACCTCTTTGGAGGACAAACTCCGCGCCGCGTTCGGAACCCGTGTGCGCGTTTCGTGGGACGCGGCGGGCGAAACGGGGAAAATCGAACTCGGCTTTTTCTCGGCGGACGAGCGCGACGCGCTTTTGGAGCGGCTGCTGGGGTAAAGGAGCCGGGCGCGCCCACCTTCGGACGCGCCGGGGGGTTTACCGGACTACTTTCCCGCCGCCGTCTCCACCTGCGCCCGCTCGCGCAACAATGCCCGTACCCCTTCGTTCGGACGGGCGATGGTGCGCCATGCCGCCGCGCTTTCGTTCACCGGCTCATACGACGGCAGTTCGATGCCGCTAAACGATTCTTGGAAGCCTTGCGTCGCCGCTTTTTTGAGTTCGGGGTTGAGCGAAACGCCGTCCACCACCGACGCCGTGCGGAACGACGTTTTCACGCCCGCTTCGAGAGCCGGTTTTTGTTTTAGAAAGTCCATGAACAGCTTCGCCGCTTTGATCTGTGCGGGCGTCAACCACTTCGCGCCGGTGAAGCAGACGATACTCATATCGGTCGTCGCGGTCGGTTCGGGGTACACCACGGCGACATTCGGGTTCTTCAACGCTTCCTTGAGCGCGTTCGATTCGTAGGTATAAACCAGATCATATTTCGACGGGTCGGCGACGAACGATTTGAACAGGTCGGTGGAGCCTTTGAACGCCGGTTCGTCGTAAACGTAGCGCGTGCTCAGTTCTTTGACGTATTCGAGGAACGGTTTCGACCGCACCACGGCGTCCGAAGAACCGAGTTCAGGGTGCTTTTTGGAAAAATCGCTGACCACGGTGGACAGAAACGCGAACCCGGAACCGGCGTTTACCGGGTCGGCATACGAATACTTGAACGTTCCCCACGGAACTTTCGTTTTGCCGGTGGACATATCGCGCAGGTTATCGAGCGACTTACCCGGCATGGCGAGTTGGCTACGCAAAAATGTCGCCTTATCTTTTGTCGTAATGAATACCATCGGCGTTTTCAGATACACGGTGTATTCGTCGGATTTCGCGGTGTCGAACAGTTTGCCGCCCCGGTTTTTCGTCCAGTAGGAGCCGAGTGCGCCCACCCACTGCGTCGAGGAGGGAGCCCATAGCGCGACGTTTTTCTTGCCATTGATAATATCCTGATACGAGTCGCGGGTTTCGCCGTACTCGATTACCACCTTGACTTTTTTGTCGGCGTACTTCTGGTTAAACAATTCGGCTTGTTCGTCGAGCCAGTCTTTCTTGGTTTTCGACGACGCGAACAAGACTTCCGCGCCTTCGATACCGGTGTCAGGAGCGATTTCGGTAATCACCTCGTCTTTGCCCTGATTATTGGCGAAGAAGTAGACCGCCGTGCCGATAATGGCGAAAAGGGCGAGGAAGACAATAATGCCGAGCGGTTTGACCCGCAGTTCCATAGACGATTTTGGATTCATAGATAGTACCTGTGCTTGCTATAGCTGTCGAGCGATATTTCAGGAAGCGTGTAAGAGCATCGTTGCGGGTACAACTGCCCTAAGCATGATACACCAATAACTTTAAGGGGATATTAAGCCATGATTAAGAAACAAACTTTGCGTAAAAAAGCGGGCTTTTCTTTTTGAAAAGCCCGCTTACTCGCGGATATTTGAATGATTCTATTTATCAGTCATCTTCAGTTTCATGCTTTGTGGCGTGAACTTCGGCTTGTAGAACGTGCACTTGAACGAGGGCGAATGTTCTTTCGGGTTCTCCGCCTCTGCCAAAAACACCTGCTTGTCGAGTTTCGTGCAACGCTCATACGGCTTGTCGTAATGCCCGCAGTCGTAACACCGGCGCAGAATCGTCCAGCACACCGAGCAACGAAGCGAGCCGATTAACTCGATGCGTCCGCACAAGGGGCAGTGGATGTAGACTTCGCTAAAGCCGTAGTCCTTGTTCTCCAGTGCCTCGCGCACCTTATGCGTAAACAAATCCATCGAGCGCGTCGCCTGCGCGACCGTGGCGAGCAACTGATTCATCTCCTCGTTGGCGAGAAACTCCACAATCCGGTCGTCCAGCAAATCGCCGAGCGAGGTCATCTGCTTGTCAATCGCCCGCAAATGCTCCTTCGCCGTTTGCGCTTTATAAGGGCGTTTGCGGTCTTCTTTCGCGGTTAGCGAGCGAATCATCTGATCAGCGACCGACGCCGAAACGTGCAGGAAAACTTCCTTTTTCGAGGGAAACTTGTTAATCGCGCTAATCAACGATTCGAGCGCGGTCACGGAAAGTTTGTCTTTTTTGACCTTCAGCACAAGGCGCATCTGCGTGGACGGGTCGTCGTTGAGGTTAATCAGGGCGCGGGCGTGACCTTCGTTAAAGTTTGTCGCCGGGGCACCGGGGCGGGCGATCAGTTCCGACTGCACGTGCGGCGGAAGTTCCAAAAGTTCGAGCATCCGGCGCACCGTGGTTTCCGATACACCGAGCGTTTTTGCCGCCTTCTCATACGTCATGAACTGGAGCAGTCTTTGAACCGCCCGCGCTTTTTCAACGGCGTTCATGTCCTCGCGCTGAAAGTTTTCCAGCAGGGCGTCGGCGGCAGCTTCTTCGTCGTTCAGGTCGCGGATAACGACCGGCATTTCGGAAAGCCCGGCGAGTTGCGAGGCGCGGAACCGGCGTTCGCCCATCACGATTTCGTAAAGCCCGGTTTTGTCGCCCCCCATCGGGCGCACCACAATCGGTTGAAGAACGCCGCGCTCTTTGATAGACGAGGCGAGTTCCTCTAAGGATTCCTGATAAAACGTTTTGCGCGGTTGGTCTTCTGCCGGACGAATCTTGGTGATGTCGAGCATCGTCTGGGATTGTATCTGTGCCATCGTTGAAAAAAACTCCTTCACACGGGAGGAAAGCCGTAGCGCGTTCCCCCATTTGCACGAAACGCCGGACAAAGGGATGACCGGAAGGTGTTGGCATTACTACCCTACCCTACAATAGCAAAATCTATGCCAATTGATTTGCTTCACTCACCGCCTTTAACAAACGCTAACGATTCTCTAACAAGCAACTATTATGCCAAAGAGACGGTGCTTCGCACTATCCGTATCTATATCGGCAAATGTGCCGGGAAATAAAGTTTCCGCTTATAGGCATTGTCGGCAGATTCGGCATGAATCTTGCCGGGTAAACGTTCCATCAGGGCAATCGGCTTGCTGTTGCTATCGTTGTTGCAATTTTCGCCCCGCCCGCGTATCATGCCCGTAAGCCAAACCGCAAAAGCGAAAGCGCGACGAAATCATTGTAACCGAATAGGGCGCAACACTGCAATTTTGCGGACAAGTCGCCGATAATCAAAACCGTTACGGGCGGAGTGTGCGTGCCGCTGACAACCGTTTCGTGCCGCACCGGCGCGACAACCACGGATACCGATTGTGGGAAACAAAGGTATCCGAAACCAAACTTTGGGAGAACGTATGCGAATCATTACCATCGCGCAACAAAAAGGCGGTGTGGGAAAAACCACTTCCACCGTCAATATCGCCGCAGGCTTGGCACTCAAGGGGCTACGGGTACTCGCGGTGGATGCCGACCCGCAAGGCTCCATGACGCTCGCTCTGGGAACCGACCCGAACGAAGTCGAAGTCACCATCGGCGACGCCATGCTTTCCGGTTTACCCGTGCCGACGCAGGCAACGCAGGTTCCGGGTTTAGACCTTTGCCCGGCGTCGCGGCTTCTCGCGGACACCGAGTTTCTGCTCGTGCCAAAAACCGGGCGCGAACGGTTCATGGCTCGCGCTTTGGAGGACGTGCGCGGCGAATACGACTGGGTGCTGATTGACGCGCCGCCGTCACTCGGCTTGATTACCATCAACTCAATGGTCGCGTCGCAGTATCTGTTTGTTCCCGTGACCCCCGCGCTTCTGTCCGCCGCCGGTCTGCGCGATTTACTGCAAACCGTGGAAGAGGTGCGGCAGGGCGGCTTGAACCCGAAACTCTTGCTCGGCGGGATTTTCGTGACGTTCGCCGATTCGCGCACCGTTGCCGCCCGACGCACCGAGTCGGAACTGCGCGAAGACTTGGGCGACCTGATTATGGAGAACACCATCGGACGCCGTATCGCGCACGAATACGCCGCACAAGCCGGGCTACCGGCAATTATCGCCGACCCGACCAGTATGGCGGCAACCGAATATCGCAACTTAGTAGAGGAGGTACTGCAACGTGCCAACAAGTAACACAGCCACAAAAATGCCGCACCGCCGGGTGCTTTTGACCCAGCCTTCGAGCGAAATCGAAATGTCGGAGGCTCCCGCGCCCACGCCGGTTTCGATGGCGGCAAACCTTGAAAATGACGCTTCCGCCGTGCGCGTGGTCGCCTACCTAACGCAGGACGAGGGCGCACGCATGGATCAAACGTGGCTACAAATGCGCGGCTACGGCATCCGTTCCTCGAAAGCGGACATCGTTCGCGCCGCGCTGCTGATGGCACTCGATAACCCCGACGGTCTGCGCGAGCATCTGCAAGGCGCGAACCCCGGCAACCGGGGCGTGGTCGCCGGTATCGCCGGACGCAAATAGTAAACGAATAAATCATGACGCCCCCGAAAACCGCGCCACGGTTTTCGGGGGCGTTTTGCCGTCCGGCTGTGCTACAATATCCGAAGGAAGCCCCGAAAATTATGCCCGTCGCCGCAAGCCATCCGACCGAAAAACAAGTTTTCCCCGTGCCATCGGTGCAAACCGGTGTTTCCATGGGTGTTGCCGAGTACCTGCGCTACGCAGAGGCGGCGACGCGAAGGCATCAGTATTACGAAGGGAAATGTTGGATTATGCCGGGAGCGTCCTTTGAACACTCGCTGATAGCAACGACCACGCGCCGCATTCTCGGCAACACGCTTGAGGAAACCGAATGCCTCGTTCTCGATAACGACATGAGCATCCATATTCCGGCGAGCAGGGCGTACTACTATCCCGACGCTTGCATCGTGTGCGCCGCGCCGGAAGTAGACAACAACGAATCCCTGCGAAACCCGGTGGCGATTCTCGAAGTGCTGAGTCCCTCGACGGAGGAGTTCGACCAGAACGCTAAGTTCGCCGATTACCGCAAAATCGAATCGCTGGAGCATTACCTGCTGATTGAGCAAACCCAAGTCGCGGTCACGCACCACGCGAGAACGCCGGCCGGCACATGGGCGGTTGCCACTACCGTAACCGATCTTGCGGGTTCGCTGACAATAACGCTTGCCGGGGTCGCGGTCACGGTTCCGCTCGCGGCAATTTACCGCCGCGTCTTTCCCGCCGCTTAACCGCCCGACACAAGGTCGAAATCCACCTCGAACGTGCGCCGCCACGGGAGACGCACCGAACCCGGCACGAGCGTTAAGCCGACACCGACGCCTACCGCTTGCAGTTCGCGCAACTTTTCGCGCAGACCGGCTTCGATGGTTTCGCGCACGAACGCTTGTTCCGGTTCGCTGTCGTAGGCGGGGTCGCGGCGATTGGTTTTTGCTTGAATCGCGTCGCGGGTCGTGTGGCGCACCCGTGCCTGATACGCCCAATCCTCCAAAAACCGGTGCGTCAGAAACAGCGACTGCGCTGCTTCGCGGTCGGGGTCGCCCCCGGTGAACGTAGACAAAATCGCTTGCGCCACCGTGGTTCCGAGCGTGTTGCCCGCCGTGTTCCACGCGCCGTAGGCGGCGAGTTTCGCGGGCGGTAGGGGGCAATCCGCCTCAAAAATCAGTTCGATAAAGAGCGGGTCGGATCCGTTCGGGTAGGCGATGTCGGCGACGGCGACGCCCGCGCTTTTTTTCGCGGCGAGTGTTTGCAAAAAGGCGCGGTAAAACCCTTCGCGGCTCTCGCGTTCGGCTTGCGCGAACGATTCGCGGTATTCGGTGCGGCGCGGCGACGGCGGCAAAACGCCCAGAATAATATCCGCCGCTTCAATAGTGTCGGCGATTTGCCCACCGCAAGCCTTTATCTGCGCCTCGACGGTGATTCGCGCCGGGTTATCCTCATACGGCGCGACGATCTCCTCGCCGCCGGGAACCGCGTACAACGGAAATATAGCCGGGGCGACGCCGCGTTTCGCGCAGACCAACCGGCACAGGAGGGCGGAACCCACTTCGTCCGCGCCGGGGTGCATCAGAATCCGGTCGGTCGCCGTGTCGCCTAAGAGCCGCATCCAAGACTGGAGCCACGATTTTTCGCGGGTCGGCAAGCCGTACACGGCGGTATCGTCGGACGTTAGCAGGAGCAGGTCGAGCCGCTTCCGTGCCACCATATCGAGCAGGGCGAGGTTGACGGTATGATTGCGAAGCCTTCGCGTCAGAAAGTCGGACACGTACTGCGCGGGGAGTTCGGCGCGAAGCCGGAGCATCGTTTCGGCATCCTCGGCGGATTCGTCCGAAACTTCCGCTTTGTGCAAAAGTTGCGACAGTTGGTAGAAGCGCGTACCGTAGGACTTCCAGTAGTCCGGCTCCTCGACATCAACGTCGGCGTTGGAGACGCGGGTAATCAAGCCGAAAGCATACACGGTTTTGCCGGAAGCGGCGATCTGTTCCAGCACCGACAGACGCGGCAACACATCGGCAACGGATTCGCCGGAAATGCGCGAGGCTATCAAGTTGCCGAACAGCAAATACTCGGCGGACGCGATAACGGCATCGGCGGGCGCGGACGCAAGCCACCGCAACACCGCCGCCGTGTCCGCGCCGGTTTTGTGAAAGCCGCGAATGGCGAGCGGGGGCAGTAGCACGGTCGCCCCGGCGATTCGCGCCAGCATTTCAGGGTAGCGGGTGTTGACGGGGCGTTCGTCGAGCGGAAGCAGGGCGACGGTTAAGGGCGCGGACGGGTCAGGCAACGGTGTTTCTTTCATCGGGAACGGTTTCGAGAGCGGTCAGGGCAACGGTCGCCGCGCCGACTATGGAGGAGTTTGTACCCAGTTTCGCGGCAACAATTTCGGTGTCGCGGTACAGGGGCAGGACGTGTTCGGCGAACGTTGCGCGGGCGGGAGCAAGGAGCAGTTCGCCGAGGTCGGACAGCCCGCCACCGATTACGAACCGTTCGGTGTCTAAGATGTTGGCGAGCGATACCAAGCCCATTCCTAAATAGTGCCGACCGAGTTTCCACACCGCTTCTCGTGCAGTACTGTTGGAATCGCGCTGTGCTATTTCGCCGATGGTTCGTGGGTCAACCGCGTCCACCGTTTTCAGCCCTTCCGATTTTGACAAACCCAATTCTTTGTGAATCTCACTGCGATTCGCCATTGCAAGGTAGTTTCGCTTCAACGATTCGCCGCACATAAAATACTCCAGCGTTTGCACCGGTTTGCCATACGATTGCGCCATCAAGAACATATGCCCTAACTCGCCGCCCGTGCCGCGCTTTCCCCGGTGCAGTTTACCGTTCGTGAAAATCGCGCCGCCGACACCCGTGCCGAGCGCGAGGTACACGCAGTCGGTCGCCCCGACGCCCCCGCCGAACCGGTGTTCGCCTTGCGCGAATGCGTTTACGTCGTTATCGGCGAACGCGGGAACGTCGAACGCTTCCGCGAACGATTCGGACAGGCGCGTTCCCGCCCAACCGGGCAAAATATCCGTCGCCGACAAGACGACGCCGGTACGGTAATCCAGTTGCCCGCCCGCGCCGATTCCCACGGCTTCAATAGTGACGTTCGCGGTTTCGGCAACGGTTCGCGCCAGCGCGATGGCTCGTGCCAGAACCGCCGCGCCGCCTTCGTGCGCCTGTGTCGGGGTGCGTTCGGTATGTAGCACCGCGCCGGTTTCGCCGTCCACGATGCCCGCCGCGATTTTCGTGCCGCCAATATCCACGCCCAGAAGCATCATTGCCCGCGTACCGCCTGTTGAACCGCGTTCACGAACCGGGCGGTAATCTGTTGCGGTCGGGTAATCGCGCCGCCGACCACCACCGCGAACGCGCCGAGATCGAGTGCCTGCCGCGCCTGCTCCGGCGTGTGAATTCGCCCTTCGGCGAACACCGGCACGGGAAGCGACAGGGCGATGAGGCGTTCGAGAAGCGCGAAATCGGGCGCGTCGGACTTTGGCGAAGCGTCGGTTCGCAGAAACTTCGTTTCCTCTGTATAGCCGGAAAGCGTGGTCGAAACGCAGTCCGCGCCCGCTTCGATAGCCGCGAGTGCCGCCTCCACCGTGTCAATATCCGCCATCACCGGTTTGCCGGTGCTTTCGCGCACGGCGCGAATTACGTCCGATGCCGCGCCTTCCGGGTGCGCTCGCAGCGTGGCGTCCAGCGCGATAATATCCGCGCCCGCGTCCGCCACGGCTTGCGCGTCCCGCAAACGCGGCGTGATATACACCGTATTCGCGTAGCCGGGAAGCACCACTTTCCACAGTCCGATAAGCGGCACATTCACGCCAACGGCTTCGCGGATAGCGGCAATATCGCCGGGCGATTCGCACCGAATCCCCGCCGCCCCGCCCTGCACCGCCGCTACCGCCATGCGCCCCATGATAAACGACGAATGGAGCGGTTCGCCGGGTTGCGCCTGACACGAGACGATTAGCCGGTTTTGTAGCGGGGTGAAGGAAAACATAGCGAAAAAAGTGTAGCGAACGCTCCCGCTATTGTACGGTATTTTTCGCGGTTACGGCAACGATGTCCGTAAACGCCTATTCCGCCAGCACCTGCGGCACGATGAAGCCGCCGAGCCACGGGTCGGTTTGCGATCCACCCGACAGAGCAACGTCGCGGGGCAGACTGGGGCGGGCGACATCCTCCCGGAGGCGGGCGACCACCGGCACGGCGTGGCTCATAGCGGGGATATTGCCCGTGTCCAGTTCGCCGAGGCGGTCGAACTGCGCGAGTAGATCATTCATCTGGTGCGTCAGGCGGTCGAGTTCGGTATCGGTCAGCGCGATACGGGCGAGTGCGCCCACGGCGCGGACATCTTCGGGGGCTACGGTTGTCATACAACTATTGTAGCACGTTTCCTTTCACGACCGAAATAGCATGGCATCGGCGCGGAAGCGATTGTTTAACAGCAGTCATACCCTTATTCTCCGATTGCCAAACCCGATAATTTTTTTTATTTTCATGTTAAATCGCGCCAACTTTTCGCCG
>JACMIU010000311.1 GCA_014380985.1 Armatimonadota bacterium
AACGTTCGGCGGCATCGGCACGGCGCAGGAGCGCGTCGGCGCGGCGTTCGAGAGACTCGCCGATAACGCGGTCAAGATTGGTGTCGGCGTCGGCTTGCAAAAGTTCGGCTTCGCGGCGCAGGGCGTCGGTATCTACCGGTGCGATATTCAACACGGGGAGCCGGTCAATTGCCTCGCCGAGCGACACAATCGCCGATTGAATCTCGGCTTGCGTTTCGGCGGACACGGGGGAGTTTTGCCGCACGGCGTCGCGCACCAGCCGTAGATACGCGGTTTCGGTCGGGGTCGCGGTAGACGCGGTGGTCTCGATAAGGTGTTCGATTTCGCCCTCGTTCAGCGCGTGTTTGTAGCACGCTCGAAACGCCGACCGCGCAAACGGCAGTGCCGAAAGCACACCGAGAACGGCAGTCGCCGCGCTCGAAATGATCAAAGGATCGGGGTTGCCATGCTTTCCCAGCGAAATGACGCCAATCAGAAAGGAAAAACTTGCCATTATCCCCGGTATCGCCCACACCGTGCCGAGCGTGGAGGACGCCGCCGCCGGTAGTCCGGTCGCCGCCTGCTTCTCGGTAAGTCCGCTCCCTTTCGCCCAGAACCGCCCCAGCATTCCGGTTTGCGGTTCGGGAAGCGGTTTTGCACTCAAGGCTCCGCTTGTCGCGCCGGTCGCCGCCGTCAGATCGCCTTTGCCGCGCAAGCCGTAGGTGCGGCGGCGGACAATCTCGGCGTGCTGTCGGTCGCGTAAATGTTGGGGGAAAAGTTTCATCGTTGGTGAATGGTGACAACATTCTATCACCGCTTCGCCTACTGCGGCAGAAGCAGGTGGTCTATGGCAAGCGGCAAAGGCGGCGCGGCTTAGGGGTGTCACCGGGTCACCGGGTGCGCGGGAACACCTTCGTGCGTCAGGGTGACGGGGGCGATAGAGCCGTCGGCGCGAAAGGTCAGACGGTCAAGGCAAACGACGCGGTGATGACCGTTCGTTTCCGCGAGCGGGCGACGGTGGTAGCAGATGACCCAGTCGTCGTCCGTGCCGGGCAGTTGTAGCACCGAATGATGCCCCGCCGCGTTTCCGATTTGGAGATTGTTTTCGAGAATCCTGCCGCCGTACTCGAACGGGCCGTAGGGGTTATCGGACACGCCGTAAGCGACGCGGTACGACGAATCCGCCCAGCCGCCTTCGCTCCACATCAGGTAGTATTTGCCACGCCGCTTGACCATGAACGCGCCTTCGACAAAATCCGGCGATGGCGTGATGTTGCGGAAGCCTTCCCGAAACGCGCACAGGGTAGGCGTCATTGAGGCGACCACGCAAACGCCATGCCCGCCGAAATACAGGTAAGCGCGTCCGTCGTCGTCAAGGAAGCAGTGCGCGTCAATCGGTTGCGCCCCGTGGGGGTAGCCAGACACGAGCGGGATACCGAGCGCGTCGCGGAACGGGCCCGCCGGGGAATCCGATACGGCGACTCCTATCCCCGCACCGTCCCCCGCCGAAAAATAGAAGTAGTATTTGCCGTTTCTTTCGGCGACCGAGGGAGCCCATGCCGCGTAATTCGTCGACCAGCGTATATCGGCGAAATCGAGGATGACGCCTTCGTTCCGCCAGTCGGTCAAATCGGACGACGACCAGCACTCAAACGTGGTTTGCTCCTCGAACGGGCGCGAAGTCGTTGGGTAGATGTAATAGCGTCCGGCGAAAAAGTGCAGTTCGGGGTCGGCGTACCAACCGGGAATCGCGGGGTTGCCGCTTTGTTTTTGGGGTTCGGTCATGCGGTTGAAGTTCGCTACCGGGGCGGCGTTTTCCTACCCACTGCGTTAAAAACCGGGAACGCCGACCGCCCCGAAAACATATCGCAACAAGAACACACGCCGCGAAACCCAATCGGTTATCAGGGCGTTCGGAAGGAAATAAAAGTAATGGCAAACGCAAACAAAGTCGCCCTCGTCACGGGCGCGAACAAAGGCTTGGGCTTGGAAATCGCCCGGCAATTGGCACGCGAAGGCATCACCGTGGTCATCGGGGCGCGGGACACGATGAAAGGCGAGGCGGCGGCAACGACCCTGAAAAGTGAAGGACTGGACGCGCATTTCGTGCCGCTCGATGTCTTGAACGAAGCGCATATCGCCGCGCTTCCCGCCTACTTCGCGGACAACTTTGGACGGCTCGATATTCTGGTGAACAACGCGGGCGTGAACAATGCGGGAGTCGGCGGCGGCAAGGAAACCACGGCGCAAATCCTGCGCGACGTTTTGGAGGCGAACACGGTCGCGCCGTTTGCCATCACGCAAGCGTTGCTTCCTCTGCTCAAAGAATCGCCCGCCGGTCGGATTGTCAACCATTCGAGCATTCTGGGTTCGATTACCGAGGTCGGCAATATGTCGCCCGAATGGCTCGGCGAAGCGTACTCGTCCAGCAAAGCCGCGCTGAACATGATCACAGCGGTTCAAGCGAAAAAACTTGCCGGGACGAATATCAAGGTGAATGCCGCGCATCCCGGCTGGGTGAAAACCGATATGGGCGGCGACGGCGCACCGCTTGATGTGGCAGAGGGCGCGAAAACGGCGGTCACGCTCGCGTTACTCGGTGACGACGGAGAAACCGGGGGCTTCTTCCACGCGGGCAAACGTCTCCCGTGGTAACGGAACAAACCGCCAAATCCGGCAAAACGAAGTTTTCGCCGACGCCAGTATCGGAAAAGAGAGAAAGAAGATGAAACCGTGAATCGAAAGGCTACGCGGCCACTTTCTCCTTCATCTTTTCCGATACTGGCGTTCTGGGCGTCGGCGAAAACTTCGTTTTGCCGGATTTGGCGGTTTGTTCCGTTACAGCGCGTCGCGCCCTTTGATTCGCCCGATTCTTTCGAGCAAACGTTTCGCTTC
>JACMIU010000312.1 GCA_014380985.1 Armatimonadota bacterium
AAGCGGTCGGCACGGTCGGCGGGCATATCTCGCTACTCGCGCTTGCCGTGTGCGGCGGCGTCTACCTGTTCGATATTCCGTTCCCGGTGCTGTTTAGTCCCATCGAGCATTTCCTCGGACGATCCCGCGAGCATATCACCGAAGCGGCACGGGAAGCGGCAACGAACCTGCGTGAAGAGCGCGAACGACAACGCGAAGCGCGGGAAACGGAACGCGCCGAACGCGACGCCGCGCTTCGGGCGAAACGCGAAGCCGCCCTGCCGGACGCGCCCCGCGCCTCGCACGTTCTGGACAAGGCGACCGTTGAACTCGCGTCCCCTCTGGCACAATCGTCCGCCGGGGTGTTTCGGCGCGAAACGCCCGAACCGGTAATCGCGCCGGTTCCGGCAGTCGCGCCTGTTGGTAAAGAACGCAAAACGGTTAAGCCCGCCGAACCCGCAAGCATGGATGAAGAAGTACCGCCAGTCGCCGTGGCTATACCGTTGCCCACGCTGAACCGGGTAGCCGGAACAAACGCCCCGTTCACGCTTCCGCCCCTCGACCTGCTGAAAATCCCCGATCCCGTTTCGGGAGAGATCGCCGGGGATTCGGAGGAGAAGCGCGAAACGCTGATACAGACGCTCGAAGACTTCGGCATCGGCGCGAATATCACCGATGTCGCGCAAGGTCCTGTTATCACGCGCTACGAAGTCGCGCTGGAACGCGGCATCAAGGTCTCGAAAATCGTCTCGCTCGCCGATAACCTCGCCATGTCGCTCGCGGCGATGGATGTGCGAATCGAAGCTCCCATCCCCGGCAAATCGGCTATTGGTATCGAAGTTCCGAACACCGTGCGCCAAGCCGTCACCCTGCGCGAAGTGATTGACCGCGACGAGTTCCGCAACGCTCCCGGCAAGTTGACATTCGCGCTGGGCAAGGATGTCACCGGGGTTTGCCGCTACGCCGACTTAGCGAAAATGCCGCACCTGCTGATTGGTGGTTCGACCGGCTCCGGTAAATCGGTCGGACTGAACACACTGATTTGCTCGCTCCTGTACCGTTGTACGCCGAAAGAGCTCAAACTGCTGATGATTGACCCAAAAAAGGTAGAGTTATCGCTCTACGAAGGGATTCCGCATCTCGCTTCTCCGGTGATTACAAACGTCAAGCAAGCCCCCTCGGTGTTCAAGCAAGCGATACGCGAAATGGAAACGCGCTACGATAAGTTCGCCAAAGCCGGAACGCGCAATATCGAGGGGTTCAACGCGAAGGCACTCACCGAGGACGACAAATTGCCGTACTGGGTGCTGATTGTGGACGAACTCGCCGATCTGATGATGCAGTCGGGCCCCGAAATCGAACAGGCGATTTGCCGCTTAGCGCAACTATCCCGCGCCACCGGAATCCACCTTGTTATCGCTACCCAGCGACCGTCGGTGAACGTGATTACCGGACTAATCAAGGCGAACGTGTCGTCAAGAATCGCGTTCGCGGTCAACTCGGCGGTGGATTCGCGCACGATTTTAGATAGCACGGGAGCCGACCGTTTAATCGGGCGCGGCGATATGCTGTTCAGTCCGATTGACGCACCTAAGCCGATGCGGATTCAGGGTTGCTTTGTGTCGGAAGCCGAAACCGAAGCATTGGTCGAATACCTCAAAGCGCAGGGCAAGCCGACGTTCGACGTGCTACCGTCCACACTCGCCACACTCGGCGATGACGAAGAGAACGGCGGGGGCGGCGTTAGCGACGCGGGCGACGCGAACGACGAATTGTTTGAACCCGCCGTTAAGTTAGTCGTCACGGGGGGGCAGGCAAGTACCTCGATGCTACAACGCCGGTTCAAAATCGGCTACACGCGGGCGGCGCGTCTGGTAGACATCATGCAGGAGCGCGGCATCGTCGGCGCGTTAGACGGCGCGAAGCCCCGCGACATTCTGATGAGCCGTGACGAGATAGACGCGATGTTCGGCGGCGCACCAACAAAACCGTTGCCGCAGATGCCGCTTCCCTTGGGCGACGAGGACGGTGACACCGACGAGGAGTAAACGTGGAGCAAGAATTGAACGCTGGCGCGATTACGAGAAGCCCGAACGCCGCTCGCTGGAAGAAGCATGGGCGGAGCTCAAGAACGACTACGATATGCCCCTCAACCGTGACGGGTCGCCACTTGTTCCGTCAGGCGTTCCGCTTCCCGGTGACGAAGGATTTGGTGCGCTTAAAACCGGCTACGTTTACTGGGAAATGTCTGGCTACACGTTGCCCCGTGCTTTCTTCGGTCGTTGTTTAATCGAGTGGGCGAACTTTACAAACACCGACTTGCACGAATCCCGGCTTTGCTGGAACGACTTTGTGGATTGTTCGTTCCGCTACGCCGATCTGTCCGGCGCGGACTTACGCGCCTCCTTATTCGTGCGTTGCCGGTTCGATCATTCCAGTTTATCAAACGCCGATTTTCGCGGATCGGCATTCCACGACTGCACATTTTCTGAAGCAAACGTTTCCGGTTGCAATATGGTGCGCGGAGTGGAAGGGATACGGCTTTCTGCCGAACAAACCGCTACGCTAATCTGGTCGGATGAACCCGGCGCGGAACCGCCGGGCGGCTAATCACCGTTATGAATGACAAGGAGCGAGGAACGTATGGCGATTTTACTTGCGCCCCCGGTGCGCGGCGCGGCGGACGAAATCATTTACCCGGAAAGCGACGGCAAAACTTTGGCGGACAACACCAAGCAAGACCGATGCATTACCTACGTCAAATCGGGGTTTGCCGCGCTGTATCGTGACGACGCCAACGTTTTTGTGGGTGGCAATTTGCTGTGGTATCCGGTGCGGGAACGTAGCGACCTCGTCGCCGCACCGGATGTGTTCGTGGTATTCGGTCGCCCGAATACCGACCGCAGTTCGTACCGTCAGTGGCAGGAGGACGATACGCCAATGCAGATGGTTTGGGAAATCCTGTCGCCCTCGAACACGCCCAGCGAAATGACCGTGAAAGCATTGTTCTACGACACCTATGGCGTCGAAGAATACTACATTTACGATCCCGAAAAACGCGAGTTCGACGCTTTTTTGCAGTCGGACATCACCGGGCGATTGGAGCCAGTGGCGAAACCGCTGGAAATGGTTAGCCCGCGCACGGGGGTTCGCTTCGGTCTTGCCTACGAACTGATGATTTTTTGACCGGATGGCGAACCGTTCAAGGTGGCGGAGCAGTTAATAGCCGAGCGTGACGTAGCGCGGATAGAACGCGACACGGCGCGAGGCGAACGCGACGCAGTCGGAAGCCGAGCGGCTTCGCGCTAAACTCCTCGTGCTTGGCATCAACCCCGACGCGGTGTGAGATGCCGATTATGGCGGCGCGGGAACCGAAGGCGTTTTCGCGCCCGTTTTGCCTTCGCCGGGCGGAAGCGCGTTCATCGTTTTCGTCAGCCACGCGAACAGGCGTCCCCCGTTTACGGCAGATAAAAACGCGCTGTTGCGCTCGAAGCGTTGCACCGTGGCTCCCATCGCCGTCGCTATGTCGCCGAGGCGGCTTTGCGAAACGTCCGGCACACTCGGTTCGTCCTTGAGGAGCGTCACGCGCACCGGTCGCCCTTTTAGCGCGGGAAGATGCGCCACCGAATCGAGACCGGCGACGCTTTCCAGAAACGCGGGCGTGTTAAACTGCGCCCGTTCATTCTCGGAAATCAGCGCGGTTTTTTGTAGCCACGTCGGATAGTCCCCCCACGGCACAAACAGATCCACGGCTTTAATGCGCGCATCAACCGACGCCGCAAGCACAGCAATTGCCCCGCCCGACCCTTGCCCGAACATCCCGACGCGAGCCATATCCAGATCGCCCCGCGTCGCCAGATAATTGATAATCAGTTGCACATCGTGCGTGGTAGAGGCGAGCGATTCGCGCAGTTCGCTCACGAACCATTGCTTCATCGGGCGCATCGCAAATCGCTCGCCGGTCAGTGCCGACTCGAAACCGACTGCCGCGCACCCGGAAGCGACAAGGCGACGGCAGTACGCATCATCGGTGAAGCGTTTCGTCCCTTGCGGGTAACTGTACAGGTAGAGAATAACCGGTGGCTTCACAGTATTCGTCATTTCGCGCTTGGGACGAATTACGTATACATAAACCGGGTCGTTCGGTCGCCATGAAAGGGCTACCATTTCACGTACAAAGCCGTCTCGCTCCACCGTTTCCAGCACTACCGGCTTTGCAATCGTTAAATGCGTTGCCGAAAGGTTTAGCACCGACCAATCTTCATCAAGTCGCCCCCCGGCGTCGCCCGCCTTCGCGGGGGGCGTCAGTGCGGGTTTCGCCGGGGCATCGGGCTTTTGCGCGAACGCAAACCCCGGTGCGAGAAGCACCGCTATTGTATGAAAAACAGCCGCCGTTACCCACTGCCGCATATGCCTTCCCTTTCGCCCGCATCTCGCCGTTTAGGGAATGTCGTCTACGTTCCAGACGGTCGTACATCCGGGATCGCCTTGTGGTATGTTGCCGTGTTTGCACCACGGCAGACGCGCTTGCAAAGACGTGCGCGGATCGCCTTCCGGCGTTGGATAATACTTGACGTGACCATCGAGAAAGATAAACGCCAAACCGTCCTTGAAATGCGGAACCGTGGAAGTGGTAGTGTTGCCGGGCGGGTAACTACGCAGGTGTTGCACCCCACCGGGACGGAAGAAGTAATCGGCTTGCCAGAGCGAAATCTTCTCGCCAGTGTGATCGGGGCTACCGTTATAGCGGAGCGGATTGCTTCCCGACACACGCGGTCGCTGACCGTTCACCAGCAGAATAAAGTCTGCCGGGGCATCAAAAGCGGGCAGGGCTTTGGATTCGCGGGTGTTTCCCGCGCCTTGCGTGACGTTTAGGTTCATCAGAAAACTACACGCCGAAAGTTTGTTGGTAGCACCGGCGATTTGTGCGATGCTCAACCCGCCTTTTTGGTACTCGGTCGGATCGTTGGGACACCGATACGCGCCCTCGCTTTTCACATACGGGTAGATGGATTCCTGCCATTCGGTGATGCCGACCTGATTGCCGGGGAGTGATCCGCCATTTCCAGTGAACGGAAGCGTTTCATCGTAGTCCTGAACGTACTGGGTAATCGCCATGATCATTTGCTTGCCGTTCGAGAGCGTCGTCGCAACGCGGGCGCGTTCGCGGGCTTTGGCGAAAACAGGAAACAAAATCGCGGCGAGAATGGCTATAATGGCTATTACCACAAGCAATTCTATCAGGGTGAACGCACATCGGGAAGTCGAGGCACGGTTTTTGAAAAGACGCAGATTACGATTCATTCATTCTCCTTCACACTGCCGGAGAGAGCCCGGTACCAGTGAGCGTATCGTTGCAACGGAACCGAGTGCGGTCAACCGAGTTGAGTATCCGCCTTACTCATCAGCATACCACCCCACAAACAAAAATAGATTAAGCAATGATTAACATTATGTTAAATCTTTGGTGTTTTGTTGCTAACAGAAAATTATAAAAAAGCCTCTACCGAAGAGGAAACCATCGGTAGAGGCATCAATGACAAATATCCCAGTGGTCTTAACAACTACCCTTTGGTGAATTGGCGAGACTGTTTGCGGATCACTAAGCCGAGGATCCCCGCACCCGCGAGAACGAGCGCGGTGCTACCCGCTTCCGGCACGACCACGGGAGCGGCGGCAAGAAGTTGATAGGCAAACGGGTTCGCTGGGTTGTCAATGCTGGTCGCGGTGGTAGCCGTTTCCAGAGCACTGAATGCTCCCCCGTCAGTTGCGCTGTTGTTGTTCGTCTGGTAGATAGTGCGGAACGTGGCGAACTCCGCCGTTTCCGGGTACTGCTCGTCGGGACCGGTGTTCGCCGCGACCGTGTCCACCGTTTGCGAGAACACGCGGCGATACACGAAAGCGAAGTTGGCGGGATCTGCCACACCGGCAGTGGCAGACGGTCCAAAACCGATGATGTACGTCGCGTCGGCGTTGAGTCCTTGCGGCAAGGTTACAGTCGGTGTGTAGTACACCGCGTCGGTGAGCAGGGTGGATTGGCTGGGAGTGATCACGACGGGAAGGTCGGTCAGGATGCTGTTACCAAGAGGAACCGTTCCTGCCGGTGCGGACGCATTGAACTCGTAGATCGAAGCGTAGATAGTCACCGGCGTGGTGGACGCGGCACGGTTGATCGCGTAGGCGTGTACTCCGATGGAAAACGTCGAACCGGCAACAATCGAAGTATCAATCCGAAATGGATTGTAACCGGATTGTGCGGTGGCGACGGTTGGCGCGGCGGAGAACGAACTCTGGAAGTTTGCCGCGTCGTAGCCGACACCGAAAGCCGTTTGTTGTAGGTTGGCGAGAGTGCCGGTTCCGTCGGTACGGAAGTTGATGCTCAGCGTGGGATCCGGCACAAGGATTTGTGCCTGGGCGATGTTGGCGGCAGCGAAAAGGTTGCCCAATACGAGAAGACCGATAGTGATGTTTTTGACTGTCATTTGTTAGGTTCTCCTGCCCTTTGTTGATGGGGCGTTAATGACTTCCCCCAATTTTTTGCGGAATCGGGGGAAGTCGGTTGATTGGAGCGGCGCGATAGTTGCCGCCCTCGCCGTCCTTATTGACGGAAGCCGGTAAGTTCAAGACCGGTGTCGGTCGAGAAGTTGATTTCGTTGTTGATCAAGAACACCGCGCCGCCCGAATCCGTACCACGGGCACTCTCGCCGGTGACAATACCATTGCTGGCACTGATCGTCCCAGAGCCGCGGAACGAGCGGAACACGAGCAGTTCGTTTGCCGGAACCACGTCATCCGGCGAGATAGCACCGGTGAACGCGGCGAGGTCGCCCGCGGGGGCTGCCGGAAGCACCAAGCGCAGAATCGCCCAGATAGGGTACGAACCGTTGCGAACGTTCTTGAAGGTAATGTCGGAACCGGACGGGTAGACACCGTTTACGTAAGCGTCGCGCAACGGCTCAACGCCGTCCACGGTCAGATACTTGGTGTTGCCCGCCGCGTTTGCCGAAAAACTGCCGGTACTCCAAAAGGCGTAGCCGAGGCTGTTCGCCACCGTGTTGGTCGAGGAGATCATTTGACCGGTTCCTACAACTCGGCGACGTCCGCCGGTGATTCCGGGTGTGTCGTTGGTTTCGTTGAGCGGGTTTTCAGCGACGCCGTTTTCCTGCGAACTGTTCACTGCGATGCTTTGCGGGACGTTGAACTCAAACGTGACATACGTGCCGGAAAGCAGTTCGCGTTGGTTAGCCGTGACGAACTTTTCGGACAAACCGCTGGTCGGGATGATGTCGCTGGTGCGAAGAAAATCACCGGTGTAGAAACCGGCGAGGGTGAAGCGGTTAATATTATTCGCATCTGACGATCCCAAGCCACCTGCCGCCGCGTCGGTTCGGTTCACGAATACCACCACCGGCGACGCGCCAATATTGAACAGGGAACTGGTGCGACCCGACAGGTTAAACGCCACCGGAGTCACCGTGGCGGTACTGTAGGAACTTCGGATCGGGTTCGTTGCCGAATAACCCAAAGCGAACGTGCGTTGTGTGGTCTCCAGAGCACTGGCGGGCGCGATGTCGGTGCCACCGGCGTTGAACGGTTGCGATTTGATCGTGGTTTCCACATCGGCAGGCAGGGCGACATCGTTCGGGAACGAACCGGTGTTGAAGTTCGGGATCGTGATGGCGTTGCCGCTCGGAGCCGGGAACGAACCGCCCCCGGTGGTGCCGAGCGCGGCGTTGTTCTGGTAGGCACGAACACCGACCGTGGAGTCCACCGAAAGGTAATAGACAATGCGGCGCGACCCTGCCGTACCCGACCATGAAACAAACAGGTTCCCTCTTTCGGCAACGGTGGTGGTCGGGTCATTGACGAACCCGGCACTGGCGTTGCCACTGGCGATGGTGTACGTTCCGCCGTTTGCGAACCCGGCGGTGCGAGCGGCGCGGGCGAGCGTGTTGAACAACGCCGACGAGCCGGAGCCGCCGAACACGACCACGTTCTGAGCAAACGATGCCGTTTGCGTCAGGACACTACAGGCGGCAACGCTGGTTGCCGCCACGAGAAACTTCATATAGTTCACTGATTATTCTCCTATGTTAACAAACGAGCCTTGCGGGTCGTAACCTGCAAATCTCGAAACAGTTATCCGTGGCATGAAAGTCACGGTCGCTTCCGACAATTCTTGCCGGGGAGCGAACAGCCGGACATATAAATCACCGACAATGACGTTAGCCCCAAATCGAGGCAGGTTGGTATGCGGCATCATCGCCACGGTTATTATCCACAGTCCGTATTAACTCACAATTAACTTGGTATTAAATAATCATTAAGTTTTCATTAAGTTTTGGCGACCTGACAGGAGACACACTTCATCTTCAGGTGATTGTGCTGGGGATGGGCGAGCCGTGACCGACAGAAGACCCCGACGCGGTATAATAGGAGCCGAAGGCGGCACGAATTATGGAGACGGCACAACATCCGTGGGCGGCAAATATAGCGACGAACTTGTCCGCGTGGTACAAGCGCGATTCAAGGGTGCTGGTAGCGCAGGGAACGCCGTGGTATCCCGACCAGCGCGACCGGAGCGTTTGTATCACGCCGGATGTGCTGGTTGTGCTGGGGCGACTGAACTATCCGCGTTCCGCCTACGAGCAGTGGGAGGAGAATAACACCGCGCCGCAAGTCGTTTTCGAGGTGGTTTCCACTGAAAACTATCTGGTCGGACGGATGGCGGACCGGCTTCACTTCTGCCTTTTCCACGGCGTACAGGAATGCTATATCTACGACGCCCGACGCGAAACGATTAGCGCGGTGTCCGGGGGGGCGGCGGGCTTTCAGGTCGTGCCGCAAAACCGCGAATGGGTTTCGCCGTTGCTCGGCATCCGGTTCCTGCCGGAGCCAAGCGGCTTCGATGGCAGACCGGCACTCAAGCGGGTGCTATTGCCGAATGGCGAACCGTGCGACCGGCTAAAGCCCAACTAAGTTGAAGCCGACCGAAAACTGTCCGCCCAATTTGCGGTAGCCGATGCGCGGAGCGAGGCTCGTGCCGCGATAATCTACCGTGACGCCGTAGTCGAACAGGCGCGACTGCTCGATGTCGTAGCGCACCAAAAAGGCGGCGGTCACGCGGCTTGCGACGCGCCCCTGCACCAACCCTTGCGCCTCCGAACGGGTATCAATCTGGTCGAAGAAAAACGGCGTTTGCCCGGTCGGTTCGCGCCGATAGAGTGCGCCGCCGATTTGCGTATTCCGGTCGAAAA
>JACMIU010000313.1 GCA_014380985.1 Armatimonadota bacterium
AAAGTGAGTTTGAACAATGCTGGGACGAAGCCAGACAGCAGTTTGTTCGCGGCGAAGAGCCGTTGCCGGAAAAGCAGTTCGCCGCCGTTCCTACTATTTCAAGCAAACTATAGAAACTTCATGTTCGGTACGGTTACGCCAAAAATGAAAAAACTTCCGCTTCTCGTAAAAAGAAGCGGAAGTTATTGGATTGCTTTCCCTACGGTGCGGGAGACGCGGCGGCGGATGCTTCGGCAGCCGGGGTTTCTTCCGCGGCCGGGGTTTCGCAACCCGCCGTGATTACGGCAAGGGTCAGAGCAGAGAATAGCACGGTCAAAAATACACGCAGTTTCATGGTCTTCATGGCGGGTTTCCTTCAGGTATCGAGATTGCAGAACGCGGCGATGGATTGGTTTTTCGCGCTCTGTTGTTGGATATTATGCCCATGAATTATTAAGGCAACATTAAGGGAAGATTAAATTATTGCCGAAACCCACATTTCGTCAATAATTTTTTCATTACGCCGCCAATTGTGCCAAACGCTCGCTTAATTTCGCCTTTCGTTCGTCCAAATCCGCCGCCTGTGCTTGTGCCTTCTCAATCACGGGGGCGGGGGAACGTGCCAAAAAGTCGGGGTTTTCGAGACGCGCCGACAGTCCGGGACGGTCTTTCTCGATTTTCGCCAGTTCTTTTTCGAGCCGTAACCGCTCCTGCGCCAACTCTTCGGGGGTTGCTTCGGGGCGCGGGATACGCACCGTGCCGTATTTCGTCGCGGCTAAATACCCGTTCGCGTCACCATCGCCAATGGTCACGGTTTCGACGCGGGCAAGGAAGCGAACCAGCGCGGCGTTGTCCGCGTCCGCGAGCAAGGCGCGAACCTCGTCGTCGCCCGGCGACACGAACGCTTCGCCGCCCGCGCCCTTTACGTTGTTTTCCGAGCGCAGGTTACGAATCGCCCGAATCGTTTCCTGCAATATCGCCAAGTCTCCTTCAGCGGTTTCGTCACGCGGGGCAACGCTTGCGGTTGGAAACGGCGCGAACATCAGAAACGCTTTGCCGGTGAGCGTTTTTGCTCCCGGTAGCGTGGCTACATTCGCCGAGGACGGCGACCGTAGCGTTTGCCAGATAGCCTCGGTCAAATAGGGCATTATCGGGTGCAGCAGGCGCAGGGTTTGCTCCAACACGTGATACAGCAGTTGACGCACCGCGTCCGCGCTTGCTTCGGCTTGCAGACGCGGTTTCGCTGCTTCGACGTACCAGTCGCAGAAATCGTCCCAGAAAAACTCGTACAAAGCGCGGGCGGCGTCATCCAAGTTGTACGAGTCGAACGCTGCGTTCACCGTTTCGGCGGTTACGGACAGGCGCGATAATATCCACCGGTCGGTGAGTGTTTGCGGCGCGGGGATTTCGGCTCGCGGCACGAAGCCTTCGCCGAGGCTGATTAGCACAAACCGGCTCGCGTTCCAGATTTTGTTGGCGAAGTTTCGCGCTTGCTCCACCTGTTCCTGCTTGCCGTCCTTAATGGGCTTGATTCTCATGTCCTGACGCTGACCGGCTT
>JACMIU010000314.1 GCA_014380985.1 Armatimonadota bacterium
CGGCGTAGCGGTAGCGGGCGCGGTTTGTGCGGCGGCGGGGGGCGCGGCTTGCCCCGGCGCGACCACGGGAGTCTCGTTTTGCGCGAACGCGGTGGGGGCAAGCGCGGCGGCGCAGAACGCGCTCACGGCAAGGACGATGATTTTTTGACGTTCCATACTGTCTATTATACCAAAAAAACCGATTTTATAACGAAGCGAACGTATTTTTATCGGAAAAACTGATGCACAAGCGCGAATGTACGGGGATGGAACATTCCCGCCCCTACCGCGCCAGAAACGCTTTTAGCGCGTCGCGCCAGTGCGGCAGGGTGTCCATCCCGCGCAGTCGTAGCGCGAGGTTGTCCAGCACCGAGTACGCCGGTCGCACCGTCGGTGAGCCGAACCGGTCGGCGTATTCCCGTGCGGTTATCGGAACCACGGGGGTAGAAAGACCGTGCGCCTCGACAATCGCCTGTGCGAACTCGTGCCACGAACACTGCCCCGCCCCGGATGCATGGTACGTTCCCGGTAGCGGCGATTCGAGCAGGTCGGCTATCACATGGGCGAGATCCAGCGTGTGCGTCGGGGTTCCGATCTGGTCGCTCACTACCGGTACTTCGGGCAGTTTTGCCGCGAGCCGGGCGATAGTTTGCGGGAAACTTTTGCCGTGTTTGCCGAATAGCCACGATGTTCGCACGATCATCGAACGCGCCGGAAGCGTTTCCCGGATCAGGCGTTCGCCTGCTTGTTTGCTCGCGCCATACGCGCCGAGCGGGTGAACCGGGTCAAACTCGTGGTACGGCGTTTGTTTTGTGCCGTCGAAAACGAAGTCGGTGGAAACGCCGAGGAGCCACGCCCCGGTGTCGTGCGCGGCATGGGCAAGGTTCCACGAGCCGAGGGCGTTGACGCGGTACGCGCTTTCGGGGTCGCGTTCCGCGCCGTCCACGTCCGTCCACGCCGCGCAGTGGGCGATGGCGTCGGGGGCGATTTCGCGCACGGCGGCGAGTGTAGCGGCGGTGTCGGAAATGTCGAGGGTGACGAAGCCGGGGCGCGTTTCGCGTCCGGCGGGGATAACGATGTGTCCGCGCCGGGTCAGTTCGTCGCATAAGTCGGTTCCGAGCATTCCCGCCGCGCCGGTCACGAGTAGTTTCATCGAGTGTAGTATACGCGGGGCGGGCGGGGGCGGTCAATCACGCGGCGCGTATCCCGACCGCTTGCACAGTTCGCGGCATTTCTTGTAAAATAAGATCGTGGCAATCGTGCCGCCATTCTCTCGTCCGTTTGACCTATTTATGCAAGGAGTATTGTTCATGATGACACGTATTATTCTTGGTTTCGCCACCGCGAAACCCCGGTCAAAATCCGTTGTTTTTTCCGCAGTAGCCGCGCTATTTTCGGTAGCGATTGGTTTGCCCGCCCATGCCCAAACCGTGACCGGACAATGGGAGTTCAACGGCGATTACACCGCGCAAATCGGCTCTGCAATCACCGGAATCAATGGCACGTGGAACTTCGCCACGGAAGCCATCGGGGGCGAATCGGCGCAGGTCGCGCAGTTCGCCGCCGGCACATCAACGGCGACCGACCCGTTTCTGACGATTGTTCACGGTGTCGCCGCGAACGGTGGATCCCGCGCCAACCGCTACACCATCTTGATGGATGTGCGCCTCGCGCCGGTTACGGGATTCGTCAGCCTGTATCAAACCGACGTCACGAACGCAAGCGATGGCGACTGGTTTGTGCGCGGGGATCGCGGCATGGGAATCAGCGGCGACTACACGGACGCGGGCAACGCTACGCGCTTCGCCGACAACGTTTGGAACCGCATCGCGCTCACGATTGACACCACCACCGCCGCCGGTAGCACCGAGAGCACGGTGTATCGCAGTTACGTGGACGGGGTACTACAAAACGTAGTTGCCAGTCCCTCTGGATGGGGAGCGGACGGTCGCTATTCGCTCGACTTGAACTCGTTCTTGCTGTTCGCCGACGAAGACCGGGAAACATCGAGCGGCGCGATTAACGCTCTACAAGTGCGCGACTACGCCATGAGCGCGGCGGAGATTGCCGCGTTGGGTGGGGCAAAGGCGAGCGGTTTCGTGGTAGCGACCGTGGTTCCTGAAGCGGGTACACTCGCGCTGGTTCTGCCGGTGATTCTCGGCGTCGCCGCACTGCGTCGCCGAAAGTAAACCCCGATGTCGGTCGGTGCGCGTCGTGCGTACCGACCGGCATTCCGCTACCGTTCATCAGGGAACGGTTTGCGCCAAGCCGGTCGGGATTTCCACGGGGCGAAACACAATTCGGTCAACGAGAAAACCGCTCGCGTCCTCAAGGTCGAGCAGATACTTTTCGCGGCGTGGCTTGCCGTTGCTGTTGCGCCCCTGCTTCATCGTGCCGAGGTTTTCAAGGTCGTCCGCTGTGAAGCGCAAAATCAGCAGTTCGGTGAGCAGGGCGCGGGTTTTCCGATAACGCGAAACGTTGGTGCGCGTTTCGCGCTCGGTTTCGTACTTCGATTTGCCGCCTTTAAGTTCGGAGTGCCACGCCTGAAAGGTGCGCTCAACATCGTTGTACTCAACGTCGCACAGGGCAATCACAACGCCGTGTTCGCCATACTTTGCTATCGTCTCTTGCATCGCCGTTTTGTCGTTCAGAATCGCTTGATGATCGTCGGACTTTATTGCCTTGCTTTTCAAATCCCAATTCACCGACCGCTTCAAGTCAAAACCAACGTTGCCAAAACGCTCGCCGGGAATCGTAAAGGTGTCCGCTAACACTTCGCGGCACAGATACTCGAAGTAGAAAGCCCACCATTCCATTTGCCGCCAGTTGTAGCTCGCTTCCTGCAATTTCAAAATACTCGCCTTGCCGTCCCAATCTACGGGCAGTGTCGCAATCGTCGCCTTCAGCACGGCGACATCTTCTGCAAATGCTTCGGTCATAGAAAAATCTCCTCCGGTTCGGCGACGCTATATGTTGCCGCTTTCTCCCGCGCCAAAAGCGACATCTGACCGGTTTCGGCTTGGAGACGCTCGCGGGCAATCGCGCAGTAATCGGGGTTGATTTCGATACCGACGAACCGGCGTTCATTCTGCGCGGCGACCACGCAAGTTGTGCCGCTCCCGCACATCGGGTCAAGAACAAGGTCGCCGGGGTCGGAAAAACAGAGCAGAATATCTTCCACCAATTTATCGGGGTACGTTGCCGGATGTTTCATCTTTAACCGGTTGCCCTCGCTGTTGGAGGTGGCGTACTTCCAAACCGTGCCGCGACACTTGAGCGGGTTGACCGCCTTCGGCTCGATGCGGCGCATTTCGCCGTTCGTTAAGCGATCGGTTCCCGTGTAGATTTTCCCGGCGTGCTTGGACGGAATCATCAGCGGCTCTTTATGGAACGTGCGCGGACGCTTGCCTTTTAGAAACAGCAAAATGTACTCGTGGTCTACGCGAAAACGCTGGTTCCACCACGCGCCGGGGTTGCCGTCGCGCTGGTAGATACAGTTCTCGAACAGCCGGAAGCCCGCGTTGTCGCACCAATCTATGGCGAGGCGAAACGACGTCAGCGATTTAGCGAAGTCTTTGGTTCCGTCGCCGATAACCACGGCGCACATTCCGCCATCCTTGGTGATACGAAAGACCTCCTTGCCGAGCGCGGCGATGTCGAAAACCCATTCCTTATTGTAATCGCGTATCGCGTCGTAGGGCGGAGAAAATACGGTGAGGGGAACCGCTTCGGGGCGCATTTCGCGTAGCACTTCGAGGCAGTCGCCGTTGATAACCGAATTGACGCGGGGGCGCGGCGTCGTTTGCGGCGTATCTACCGGTGCGACTTCGGGAGGGAACATCATCGCTCTGATTATATCAGAACAAAAAACACGTATTGATGAAAAATAACAAACAAATAGTTCGTCTTATGTTTGCCATGTTTGGTAGAATGGTGGCAGGTAAAACCCGCCGAAACGTGGTGCGTTTCGGCACTCTGAAGAAAGAGGAAAGGAGATTCCCCCAATGTTAATAGTGCAAACCGCTCTGTCTTATCTACCGTGGGGCTTCGCGTCTGTGACCGCTTGGGCGTCGCCCGCCGCGTCCGTTTGGACGCTGTACCTGTCGGGCGAACAATGGACGCAGGTCGCTATCCGACTGATTGACACCCTTCCCGCCGTGCTGATGGCTCTCGCCGCGCTTGTCACCGCCGCGAAAGCACGGCGCGAAGCGCGGGAGGCGACCATCAAAGCATCCGCGAACGAAAAGGAGAACGCATGAACGACACATCCATTGTCACGAGGCAGGCGCGACTGTTTCGCGCCGGAGACTATTCGGACAAAAACGCGCAGATTACCGTTGCCGATCTGGACGCCATCGTGGCGACTTTCGAGGCAACCGGCGGCGTCGTGCCGCTTCGCGTCGAACACACCGAAACCGTTCTAGACCCGCTCGGCACGGTGACAAACGTGTACCGGCGCGGCGCGGAACTGCTTGGCGCGGTGAACCTGCCCGTATCTATCGCGGCGCATTTAGCGGCGCAGGACGCCCCGGTGCATTTCAGCGTCAACCTGTCCCGTTCGGACGAGGGTGGCGCGTACCGGCTGGTCGAGGTGTCGCTGGTGCGCGAAGGGCGCGTGGATGGCACGGGCTTTGTGGACGATGAGCCACCGACGCCCGCGCCGACCGGCGACACCGACGCGGTAAGTGCGGTGTTCGCCCGGTTCCGACGCGAGGGTAGGTTGTCGCCCGCGATGGAAACGCCGCTACGCGAGCTGGTGACACGCGGCACGAACGGGGCGCGGTTCGCGGCGGATGGCGTTCCCGCCCTCGACGCGCTGACACGGCTTCTGACCGCGCTTCCTGTCTCGCGTACCATGACGGGGATGGCGACCGGCGAAACCGTGGTGCTACCGTCGCCGCTTTGGGACGCGCCGGAGGCGGCTCCGTCCGTATTGGCGTCGGTGTGCGAACGGCTCGGCGTGTCGGTCGCGGACGCGGCGCGGCACTTCTAACTTTACAAAACAACAACAGGAGGCAGTAAACAATGGCACTAACGGCAAACTACGAGACGAATGACAAATCGGGCGCACTGGTGACGTACCCGGTCAAGGCAAGCACCATGATCCTCGCTGGGGCATTGGTCGCGGTGGACGATGCGACGGGGTTACTCGTGAAGGCGAGCGACGCCACCGGCAAAACGTTCGCCGGGGTCGCCTACGAAGCCGGGAGCAACGCGACCGGCGCGGACGCGGCTATCGCGGTGCGGGCGCGGAAAACCGGCACGTTCGTGTACGCTTTTTCCGGCGCGGCTACGCAAAGCGCGGTCGGCAAAAAGGCGTATGCGGTGGACGATAACACGGTCGCCCTCGCGGCGACGACCACGAACGACGTTTATGTCGGCGATATTGTCGCCGTGAGCGGTGGCAAAGTGCGCGTTCGCATTGACCGCGCCGTGGGTTAGACCCCGCGTAATTTTACGAAAACAAGGAGACGAAAAATCATGGCAGTATTAGTGACGCAAGAGGTGGTGCGGGCGACGAACGCGGCGGCGCGAACCGTGTTTGATACGGCGTTCGCGGCGCAGGAAGGCGCGTGGAAACAGATTGCCACGCTCCTTCAAAGCACCGGCGCGACCGAGGAGTACAACTGGATCGGGCAGGTTCCCGTGATGCGCGAATGGCTCGATGAGCGGCAAATCACCGCGCTTTCCGCCTATGGCTACACCATTCGCAACAAAAAGTTCGAGGCGACTATCGCCGTGGCGCGGGAGGTTCTGGAGGACGAAGCACACGCGCAAATCCGAACCCGCGTCGAATCGCTCGCCGAGGCGGCATCGGCGCACTACGACGCGCTGGTGTTCGATCTGGTCAAGGAAGGCGAAACGCAAAGAGCCTACGACGGGGCGGCGTTCTACGGCACACACATGGTCGGCGGCGTTTCGCGCACCAATCTCGGTACGGGCGTGCTGTCGGCAACGTCGCTCGAAAACGCGATTGCCACGATGATGCGGACGCCGCTCGATAACGGGGAGCCGATGCTGATTCGCCCGACGCACCTGCTGGTTCCGCCGGAACTGCAGTTCGAGGCGATGCGGTTGGTGGCGTCGGCGTTCAATCCCGGCGCGACCGGCGCGGCAAACGCGGCGAACCCGCTACAGGGCTTCCTGACCGTGGTAACAACGCCGCGCCTGACGAGCAGCACCGAATGGCACTTGCTCGACTGTTCGCGCTCCGTCAAGCCGTTCTTCGTTCAGCAACGTATCGCGCCGGAGTTTTCCGCGCTGGACGGCGAAACCGGCGAACCGAGCGAAACGGCGTTCCTGCGCGACGAATTGTGGTACGGGGTTCGTTCGCGGGATAACGCGGGGTATGGGCTGTGGCAGATGGCGTACAAGTCCACCGGCGAAGGGGAGTAGTGCGGACGGCTTAACCCAACACGAAAGGAGAAAACACCATGCCAACGCAACTGACCATATCCGCCGCCGAAGTGTTGCGCCTTGCCCGTCTTGACGCGGGCGTCGCGCAGAACGCCACCGACGCGGCGGCGGTTCTGACCGACGAGCAGGAGGCGATTGAGGCGACACTGGAACCGGCGGCGTTCGCGCAAACCGGGATTACCGCGCTTCTGCGGCGCAATGTCGCCAAACTGCTCGCGGCGGAACTCCTCGAAATGCGCGGGCGTGAAGAAGGCGCGTCGGGATCGTTCGAGGGACTGGGAATACGAATCGCCGCCGTGCCGGATCATGTCAAGCGGCTACGGGACGAGGCGCGGCTCGCGCTTTCGCGCTACAATCGTGCGCCGGTGGCGGTGGTTCCGGTCGTGTCGGGCGCGGTGACGCTTGCGCCGGTGCAAGTGGTCGGGAGCGATTCGCCGCTCTCGGTGCGGTCGCAAGCGCAAACGTTGCGGTGCGAAGAACGGTGGTGAAAAAACGCGGGGGTAGTGGCAATTGCTACTACCCCCGCGTTTAGCGTTTAGCGCATTCGGCTTTCGAGGGCGCGTTGCATAATTCGCTCGGCGATGGATTCCGCGCTAATGTGATACGAGCCGGATTCGATGCGGGCGCGGAGCGAGGCGACAATCTCCTCGCGCACGTCGGGCGACGCTTCGGCGAGTTTGGCGACGCGGCGGGCTTCGGTGAGCGTCTCGCGGCTGTAAACCGTTGCCTCGGCGTGAACTTCCGCATATTCGTCCGCATATTTTGCGGTGGTCGGTGCTTCTTGGATAGATGCTTTCATGGCTTTACTACTCCTTCTTCGTTGGCGGGATGCGGTCTTTGCACGATACGCTTCCCTGTTCTTTACTTAGCACGATGGCTTGAAAAGGGGGAAGTCAGCCTTTACCTGCTGGACAACACTCCCTTAACAAACTTTACTGATTTCATTATAGGCATCGAAACGACTTTAGTATAGGGTAAACCGTAAAAAAGTTGGAAGCCGGTAATTCTGTGTATTGCTATCCGCTAAATTACGAGGGTTTCGGGAAGGATAGGAACACGCGAGATACTTGTACACCGGCGTTATTGCCGGGTGCGAAACGCTTCCCATGCTTTGCCCCGGTGTTTACACGAATCGTTCCCAAAGCGCGGCTAAATCTAAACCTTCGGGTAGGCGTTCGCGGTTATGTTTTTGAAATGTCGCCTTCCACCGGTCGTGAAGCCAGAGCCACTGCTCCGGGTGTTGCCGGATTCGCGCTTCGAGTCGCTCGTTCGCCTGTGTCATCAGAATCGTGTAGTCGGCTTCCTTGTCGCCAGTGTTCGGGATGGCGAGCGGCGCGTCGAACGTGAACCGGTAGCGATAGTCTTTCGCCGGGTCGGTAATTCCGGCGCACGTAATCACCAGCGCGTTGGTGCGGTGCGCGAGCAGTGCCGGGCCCCACGCGGTTCCAGCGGGAACCCCGAAGAACGGAATAAACACGTCACCGCTACTCTGGTCGTGGAGTAATGCGACCGCCTCGCCGCGCCGAAGGGCGGAAATCAGTTTTTTCGCCGATTCGCCTTTCGCGGAAACGCCAAAGCCCGCGCCCTGCCGCATTCGTTTCGCCCATGCCGCAAAGCCGGGGTCTTCCGGGTCACGCGCCACCACCGTGAGGGGGATTCCCCGCGACACCATGTAGCGACCTAAGAGTTCCCAGTTGCCGATATGTCCGGTGCAAAACACCAGACCGCGCCCCAAAATCGTGCCGTCCGCTTCCTGAAGCGGCGCGATATGCTCGTCCCAGCCTTCCACCGATTCCACCAAGTCGGTGAAATCGGCGGCGGTTTTAATCAGGGGCCCGCGCAGAAACTCCGCGCCCATGCGCCCGAAATGCCGGAAAACGCCGCGCACGATGCGTTCCCGGTCGGCTTGCGTCAGTGCGTCGCCGTAAACGAAGCGCAGGTTTTTGTACGCCGTTTCCCGCGCTTTATTCGCAAACCGGTAGCCGAGTTCGCCGAACTTCGCGCCGTATTCGAGAGCCGCAAGGCGCGGCATTTTCTGCACCCGCCGTTCGACAAACGGAATCATGGCGAGAATCAGTTTTTGAAAGTGGCGCGACCGCGATTTTTTCGGGGTTTCGAGCGGCAGGAACGGCACGGTATCGTCGGACGTGGAGGGCGTAGGGGTGGGCATCGGTTTCGCGGTATCGACTTTATCGTATCATAAGCGGCGCGGGGGGCGTAGACGACCCTACATCGCCAAAACCCGGTGAACGAACGTCACCGCCATCGAGCCTTCGCCGACCGAACTTGCCACGCGCTTGACCGAGCCGACGCGGCAGTCGCCCGCCGCGAACACGCCGGGGCAGGATGTTTCCAGATAAAACGGCAGACGCGATTCCGTCCATGCGTCGCCGAGCGCGTCGCCGGTGATCACGAAGCCCTTGTCGTCTACTTCGATACAATCGCGCAAAAACGCCGTATTCGGGGTCGCCCCGATAAACACGAAAAACCCGGCGCACGGCACGGTGGCATTGGTCGCGCCTTCCAAAACTGCCCGCTCCACGCGGTCGCCGCCCTGCAAGCAGGTTACTTCGGTAGAAAGGTGTATCTCGACATTCGGGATTTGCTCAACGCGGTACGACAGGTAGTCGCTCATCGCCGTGTTCAGTTTGTTTCCGCGCACCACGAGGCGCACTTTCTTGCAGAACTGCGACAGAAACACCGTCGCCTGTCCCGCCGAGTTGCCCGCGCCGACCACCACGATTTCATCATCGGAGCAAAAATCGGCTTCCATGCGCGTTGCCGCGTAGTACACCCCGGCTTGCTCGAACTGTGCGAAACCGGGAATATCCAATTTCTGGTACTTCGCGCCGGTCGCCACCACGATAGCGCGGGCATCAATCGTGTCGCCGTTTTCGAGAGTCAGGCGGTGTCCGGTTTTACATCCGTCCAAATGCGTCACGTCGGCGGGAATGGATATTTCCGCCCCGAACTTTTGCGCTTGAATCAGCCCTCGTGCCGCCAAATCCGAGCCAGTCAAGCCTTCGGGAAAGCCCATGTAGTTTTCGATCCGACTTGACCACGACGCCTGTCCGCCCGGCGCGGAACGGTCGAGCAGGAGCGTTTGCAAGCCCTCGCTCGCCCCGTACACCGCCGCCGCCAGCCCGGCGGGCCCCGCCCCGATAATCACCAGATCGTATTTTGTCGTGCCGGTTTGAAGGCGCACACCGAGTTTATCGGCGAGGTCGGCAATCGAGGGGTGCGTCAGCCGTTCGTCACCGAGAAGCACCATCGGCGTGTCTTTTGCCTCTAATCCGAATCCGTGCATCAGGGCGGCGGTTTCGCTGTCTTCGGGTTGCCGCCAGTAATGCACGACGCGGTTGCGCCCCAGAAACTCTCGCAAAGCAATCGTTTCGGGATCGAAGCGACTGCCGACAATCAGGATACCGTGGCTCTCCGACTGGAGCAGAATCTCGCGGCGACGGATAAACGCGCCTAAAATCTTGCCGCCCAAGTTCTGCTCGACGCGCACAATTTCGCGCAGTTCCTCCGCCGATAATCGCAAGGTGCGCGTATTCCCATCCGAGTAGCAACCGACCGGCGCGGGTCGCCCGGTCATCATATCCACGTCGCCGGTGAACGCTCTTTCGCCGTGGTACGCGATGCGTTCGGTCTCGGCAACATTAGGCGCGTCCGCGATAAACGCCCCGCCTTCGAGAATCACGAAAAAACAGTAATCCGGCTCGCCCGGTTTCCAGAGACTTTCGCGGTCGGCGAACGTCATTTCCTCGCCAACCATTCGCAAAATATCAATCTCGGCGTCCGAAAGGCGCGGAAAGGTAAGGCTGTCGGTCGGCGATTCGGCGGGTTCGAGGGGGGCGGTATCGGGCATGGTTTCGGTTCCTTGCCTTTGTTGTACCCTACTTGCGGCAGGGGGCGTCCCGCTCCTTCGGGCGGTTTGGTTATGTTACTCCAGGCAAACGCAAAAGCGCACCGATTCCTTCATCGCTGAGGGGGAAGCGGTGCGCTTTTGCGTCGGAACGGTGTCGAAACCTCTATCCGAATGGCAAGCCGTCCGGGGCTACTTCGCGGCGCGGCGGCGCAGGGTTGCGCCTACCATGCCGAGCAAGCCGACCACGCCGACAAGCAAGCCGGTGTTGGCTTCGGGAACCACGACCGGAACCACGGCGAGCGAATACACCGAGCCAAGTGCCGAACTGAACGAGCCGGTCGGAGCCGACGCCAAGCCGGTGCCGAGGTTGACGGTATAGAACGACGAACCGATGCCGCCACCGGTGTTCGTGCCGAGAATCGCATACGCCGTGTTCACGCCGGAAATCGAAGTGAAGATGTCGAAGCCCGCTTCCGAGCCGATTGCCGGGGTGAAGATGTCGGGCGCGGTCCCGAGACCGAGCGAGCCGACCGTGTTCAGCGTACCGGCGGCGTTGGCGAGCGTGACCAGAGTGCCGCGGGCGTTGTCAATCGCATACTGCGTTCCGGCGGTTCCAGCGAGGTTGTTGTTGTAGGCGTTTTCCACGATGGAAGGACCCGTGCCGTCATTGCCCGAATCGGCTGCGGCATACGCGAGGGTGGTTTGTGCAACGGCGGCAGTCGCGGCGTTTGGGTTGTAGACGCGGTTTTCCGAATCAATGTTGACGAAGCGAACGCGGTCAATTGCCGGGTTGAAGTCCAAACCGCCGATTTGGCTGTTGGTCGCGCCCGTCGTGGCGGTCGAGTTGGCGACGAGCGTGGTGACGCCGGTCGTGGTATCAATCGTGAACAGGCTGTCGGCGATGTCGTTGTAGCCGTACAGCGTGGTGGTCAGCGGGCGAAAATCAATCGCATCCAAGCCGGTGGTCGCGCCGCTAAAGCTCGCGACAACGGTTGCCGCGCCGGGGTTCGACACATCAAACGAAATCAGCGTCGTGCCGCCGTTGCCAATCGCAAATGCGGTTTGCGCGTTCGCGGCAGTGTTGGTAGCGAAAATGCCGAACGCGGCAACGGCGCAAGCGGCTAATTTTTGGGTAAAAGTCATAATAGTTTCTCCAAGAAAAATCGGTCGCGCTTGAGGCGGGAATGATACAGCCCGAAGCGCGGGGAGGGGTTTATAGAAAAGCGCCCGTAAAGCCAG
>JACMIU010000315.1 GCA_014380985.1 Armatimonadota bacterium
CGAACACGGCGTCACAGGTGCGCGGGCGAACCCGCGTCACCTGCAGACGTAGCCCCACGCTTGCGCCGGTTCCGACCAGCGTATCGCCGACGCGCAACCCGTCGTTTGTGCCCAAACCGATTAGCACCGTGTCGCCGTCAACGTCAATAATTTTGCCCGTTTGTGCTGTATCGGTGTCCGCACTTATCGGAGGCGCGGTCGTGGATGGCAGAAGCGCGGACGCCGGTAACGCCCTGAGCAGGTCGCCGACCGCTTTTTCCGCCGTGCGCGTCAGCAGTTCGCCGGGGATTTCGCCGTTCGCGCCGGGCAGGTCGTCCGCACCGGGGGCTGCGGACATTTCGCCGGTGGTGTACGCCGTGCGCGTTTGCGTCGTTTTCTCCGCGACGTCCGTTGAGGCGATGGGGGCTTCCCACAGTACCAAACCGTCGGTTAAATCAACAAGGCGCACCGAACCGGCGATATGCACCGTGCTACGTGCCGCAATGGTTTGCCGCCACGCGATTTGCCGGGTATCGGCGCGGGCTTGATGATCGCGCACCGACCGCTCCCAAGCGGGAAGCGCGGTGCGGCGGTATTCGCGCAGGTCGGTTTCGTATTCGTCGTCGGTTTTCGTGCCAACCTTGTTCTTAAGCAGTCCCACCACCACGGCTTTGAGCAGGTCGCCATTGCGCCCGCCGACGTTGAAATCGTTCTTGAGGCGCGACGGTTCGCTCGGACGGCGCGGCGCGGGTTCCATCGGGGCAGTGGCGCGAACGGCTTGGCTCGTGTACTGCGTTCCGCCGGTGGAGCGCGACAAATCCACAATAAGAAGTGCGTCGGCGGCGGCTAATTGGCGTACTTTGGCACGGTTGGTTCCTCGTGTCAGCCCGGCTTGGTCTAAAGCGATTTCGGCTAAAACCGTGGTCAGCGCGGCGCGTTCCAACACCTCGAAAGCGTTCAGATTGCGTAGTTCGGTGGCGGCAAGCGCGGCGACACTTTGCGCGGTAACGTCGTCCATGCTTTGCCCGGCGACACTCGCCACGGCGACGCGGCGCACGGGACGCAAATCACGGGCGGACGCCAGCACCGTGGGCGTTCCGAACGCCGCCAGCGCGAGCAGGTTATCCGGGCTTTTGGCGACGATGCTTGCCAGCATCGCGCCCGTCGGCGCGGACACATAGGCGCGGACGTAGCCACCGGGCTTCGACTCGCGCCACGCCACCACGTCGGCGTTCGCGGCAAGTAGTTTGTCCGACACCGCCGCGAACGCCGTTGGCAGGGTGTTCACTATCGCTGACCCGCGATCCACGAGAACGATTTCGTCCATCGCGGTCATTCGCGTTTGGCGCGATTGGTAGTCGCGCAGGGGAACCATGTGTGGGTAGCGATCGCCGCGCAACGGGCTACCGGTGACGGCTTGCGTCGCACCCTCGCCCACAGGAACCACGGCAAGCGAGCGTACCGACTCGGTGACGATTTTGCGGGGGGCTTCTTTGAGGCGGCGGAACGAACCGATAGCGCGTTCAAGGTGCGCCCGATCCGGCGCGGAAACCGTGACATCGTAGGCGATTCCCCAGTCGCGCCCGGTTCGCACCACTTCCTGCCAAACCTCGGTCGGCTCGGCGCGGCACGTCAGCGGAACCTGCGACCACGACGGCAACCGTTCGCGGTCAACGAGATACACGCAGGTAACGAACCAGCGCGTTTCTCGCGGCAGGGCGTTCCACTCGGACAGCGATAAAACGCGCCGCTCCTTGACCGCGCACCCTTCCAAAAGCGCGTCGGCGAGTGCGGGTGCGCCCTCATCCACGTTCGTGATGACATAGACGCGCTGGTTGCTGAAAATCTTCAGCACGTCGCCTTCTTTCGGGCGACCGGCTTGCACCGGGGCGGGCGCGAGAAACAGTAGCACCGCGTACACGGCGCAAACGAACAGAGCGCGAGATTTAGTTAGGATAAACAATGGCTTGAACTCCCTCAACTTACGCGGGTTTTAACCCGCGTACAATGTCGCGTTATTTCGCCGGGTCTACCAAAAACGACACCGCCGTTTTTTCCAAGAAACCGTCGCGTCCGTTCGCGGCAAGCACCCGCGCCGCGTCGCGGGACGAAATCACCGGGTTAAACCGGTACTTATCGGCGGAACCGATGGCGCGAATAATCAGGGGGCGCGATCCCGTGCGCTCGGCGCGTAACGCCTCGCTCATCGAGCGCGGATAGCCGACAACCCCGACCGCGATAGCGTATTCCGGCGTCACGCGCACCGTGCCATAAACTTCGTTTCCGGCGTCGTCCATCAACTTTGGCGACATAATTGCGGAGATATTCAAGCCGCGGCAGTCAATCAGCACCGAGGTAAACGGTCCCGTGTCGGACTCGTCGGTCAGTCCCGGTTCGGGCAGGGCGGGGAGCGGCTTGGTGGGAACGGGGCGGGGAAGGCGAATTGCGGGCTTCTCCGGTCCCGCCCAACTACCGCCACCGATAGCGGGGGGCGCGGAGGGCGTGTTTGTCAGCACTTCGGGAAAGACCGCTTCGGCGACCGACCCCGCGCCGTACAACGGCAGTTCCATCGTCACCGTCGCCGTGCCGTCTTTGCCGATGTCCTCACGGATGACGCGGGCGTTTTTCAGCGTGGCTTCAAGGCGCGTTTCCACGATGTCGGATTCGGTTTGAAAGTTTTTCACGCGGGTTTCGCTCGTCACCTGCACAGACGATACCATCATGGCAAGGTTGCGAAGCGCGTCCGCCTTTGCCGCGCCGAGAGCCATCAGGCGGGCTTGGGCGTCGCTGGTGGCGACACCGGGGGCGGGGGGCGCACCGGAGCCAGTCGCCTTCACGACCCCGGCGGCGTAGTTCACCCGCGCCTTGCCGTTCGCGGACGTATCCACAAGCGGATCGTTATCGGCGGCGTTTTGGCGAACGGTGGTTGTTGTCGTCGTGACAACGGTTTCGGGCGGTGCTAAAAGAACGGCAAACAGTAGCGGCAAAAGAACGGGCATGGTGCGGCTGAGCCTCCGGCGATTGGGTTATGGTAGAAACGCGCTGTACCGCGCCTTTGTGACAAAATAAGTGAAACTTTTTGCAAATGACGTTTTGCCTAACGCTGTTGCCATTGATAAACTGCTGTTGCGGCGCGTTGCTCCGACTCATCAAAAGATTCTCCGCAAAAATAGGAATGAGCGCGAATGTCGCTGTCGGCTATCAATTCCTTCCAGCCATTTTCGCTCCCCGGCTGGTAGGGATGGGATTTCAGCCACGCACACGCGGCGTGGTGAACGGCTTGCGGGTCGTGCCAAAGGAAAAGCGGGGCGTGTACCGCCTTGCGGATACCAACGTCGGGCGAACCGAAAGCGTCCAGCAAAATCGGCAATGCCTCCGGTTCGCTGTTGTAATGTAGCGTGGCTATCGCACTCGCTTTCGTTCGCGGCGAAGCGGCGGTGTTGCGCATGACTTCCGCCACGGACGCAATCTGCGCCTTGCGTTTCACACGGGCGGCGGGCGTGTCGGTGACGTGAATCGTGACCGTGTTGCTGCGAAGGTCATGCAAATCGCTCGCCGGACGCGACACGTAGACATAGACCGTGATTTGATAAGTGCCGGGGCGGGCGATGCTGATCCCGTCGTTCACGTTCACCGTATCGGAAGGCGCGAACGGATTCAAAGCGTGGCTCGCGGTTTGCCCGCCAATACTTGCGTGTGATGCCTTGGGGCTACCGCCGACGGTGCGAACAAACATCTCTACGCTCAAGTCGGGTGCGCTACCGAAGTAGCATCCGCTCATCGGAACCACTGGAATCGCGGCGGCGTTCACCACGCGGTACGTAATCGGTATCGGTTCGCCGAGGGCGTAGGTTTGGCGCGACGCGATCACGGCAACGTGCGGCGCGACGAACGGCAACGCCTTTCCCGCAATAACGTAGGTGGCGGTGGCGGCAATAGTTGCCGCGAACAACACAACAGGAAGGAATGGTTTTCGCATAGTTTTATTCTACCCCAAGCGCGGCAAACACCACTCGCGTTCTTTCACCCCACGTATGCTACAATGATCGCCATGCGCTTATCCTTTCTGCTTTCCGCTCCGATTGCCGTGCTGACCGCCGCCGCTTGCGCCGCGCCTACCGACTTGCCCGTAAACGTGCCAAAAACCAATCCCGCCGTTCGCGCCGTGGTGCAGAATATCTCGCAGAAGAACCTGCAAACCACTGTGGAACGACTCGCGGCGTTCCCGACCCGGCACACGCTTTCCGGCGCGAACGGAGCGGATGCCGCCGCGACCTACTTGGAAGGGGAGTTCGCCAAGATCGCCGCCGCATCGGGGGGACGCCTTCGAGTGCAAAAGCAAACGTGGATACAGCCTGCCGGAAACCGGATGCCCACGCCCGCCACACTTACCAACGTCCTTGCGACCCTGCCGGGAACCGCCGTGCCGGAGCGGATAATCGTCGTGAGCGGGCATTACGACTCCCGCGCCACTGATGTTATGGACGCTAAGTCGCCCGCCCCCGGTGCGAACGACGACGCTTCGGGCGTCGCGGCGGTCTTAGAATTGGCGCGGGCGATGGCGGCGAGCAAAACCCCGTTCGCGGCAACCGTGGTGTTCGCCGCCGTGACCGGGGAGGAGCAGGGCTTGTACGGCTCCACGCACCTTGCCGAGACGCTTAAGGCGGACGGCAAAACCGTGGTCGCCATGCTGACAAATGATATTGTCGGCAACTCTCGCGGCACGGACGGCAAGCGCGATGCGTCGCACGTGCGCGTTTTTTCGGCGGGCTATGACCCCGGCGCGGAAGCGCGAACGCTGACGCGCCAACGCGCCGCCGGAACCGACGCCGATTCGCCCGCCCGCGTTCTCGCCCGCGCCACGAAAGACGCGGCAAAGCGATACGTTTCCGGTTTCGGCGTCGAACTGGTCTACCGCAACGACCGTTACGGGCGCGGCGGCGACCATTCGCCGTTCTTAAACGGGGGCTACCCGTTCGCCGTTCGCCTCACCGAGCCAAACGAGGACTGGAGCCACCAGCACCAGAACGTTCGCACCGACAATGGCAAGCAGTTCGGCGATTTGCCGCAGTTCGTAGACTACGCCTATCTGCGCCGCGTCGCGCAGGTCAACGCCGCGATTGTCGCCGAAACCGCGTCTGCGCCCGCGTCGCCGGCGAACGTTCGCATCGTCGGCGATTTATCGGCGACCACCACGCTCTTGTGGGACGCTTCGCCGGAATCGGTTGGCGGCTACGAGATTCTGATTCGCCGTACCACCGCGCCGGACTGGGAACGCGCCATCTCTGTGGGCGCGAACGAGAAACGCGCCGCGCTTGCGTTCAGCAAGGACGATTACCTGTTCGCGGTTCGCGCCGTGGGAAAAAACGGGGCGCGGGGCTTGCCGGTGGTTCCGGTGGCGGCAGCACGATAGTCGGACACTGAAGCGTCCCGTGTGTAGTCAGCGGATTTACCCGCTGACTACACACGGGCGACGCGGGTTTCGGTCGCACGGTGAACCGCCTGACCACGGTATACTAAAGTCGGTTTCCTCTATGAAAACACTGACCGCCTTTTCCGTAGCCCGTTTCGCGCTTGCCGCGCTTGTCCTGTTCGCCGTGCCGGTGCGCGGCTTTGGCGCGGACAATAGCGACGAATACTTCGGCGTTTATCTGTCCGGCTCCAAAGTCGGCTGGATGCACGTGCAAAAGAATCCTACGGCGACGTTCGCTGGGAAAAGTGCCGTGCGCTCGCAGGCGGACACGCAAATCACCGTGAACGCGCTTGGCACGGTGGCAAAAACCGTGTCGCAAACCGTGTCCTACAATGACCCTAAAACCGGTGCGCCGCTGTTCACGCAAACGCGCAC
>JACMIU010000316.1 GCA_014380985.1 Armatimonadota bacterium
ACTCAAGAAGCAGTCAGGACACTACGTAATAGAGTTCGACTCCTCCTTGCAATACAAAACATCGAGCATAATGGAAGGAGGACGTGCCTATGATCGCTTCTACTTTCGTGACCGAATGGGTGGACTAATTATTATTCCTCAAAGCAAAATCACCAACTGGAGCACATCAAATCAGCAATCAGTAGACGAAAATGGCAATGTGACCAGTGATCGCAACTTTGAGGAATTCACTCTTGAATAGGTGAAAGTCTGGCTTGTCGTGGCAAGTGTCTCCCCCCGCCCTATTCATCCTCGGCGCGGTCGGCGTCCACCGGCACAACGTCGCCGAACGTCATCACCCAGCGCACGTCCAAAGCCTCCCACTCGTAGATCGCGCCCGCGCCGCCGCCGTTGAAGTAGCGCGAACCGGTCGGCGAATACCTGCCGGTCGGGGCGTCTTTTCGCGCCAGTTGTTCACGGTCGCCCGCCGGATCGTTGACGATAACGCGCCCGTCCGACAGATAGCCCCGTGCCACCATCAAATGCCCGGCGGGCGTCACCCGTGTGCCGAGGATCACCGGGCGTCCGGCGTCGAGTTCGGCTTTCACCCGCGGCCACGTCGCCTTAGCGTTGTAGAAAATCGCCACGCCCGCGAACGACGGGCGCAGGTGCGTCAGCATTTTCGCGTGAATCGCGCCGCGCCCCGGCTCGCAAATCGCCTTTTGCAGGTTCGGAATCGCCCCGCCGAACGCCGATGTGTGCGGGTATGAATCGCGCACCGTTACCGGCTTTGGCGCGATTTTTTTCGCCCACAGTAGCACCATCAGGCTCGCGCACGGACCGCACGACCCCGCGCCGTCGAAGCCGTCCGGCGCGTCCCACGCTTGTTGCAGGTACGGCACTTCGAGGTTGACCACGGTTTGCGCTTCGGGGAGCGGTGGAACGTCGCCGTAGTGCCACGGCGCAGGTATAGAGCGCAGGTTGCGCCCCCACACGAGGGCTTCGGGCGTCGGGCGCGTGACCCGTACCGGTTGCCACAAACCGTTGCCCCCGGTTTCGGCGGCATTCAGCACGGCGTTTGCGAAAGCGTCCGCCGCATCCCCTTCCCGCCCGCGAAAGCCGCCGCGTCCGCCCGTGCCGTACCAACCGAGAGCGAAGAACCAGCATTCGAGGATGTTGCGCCCTGTCGGTAGCCGGGATGTTCCGGGGAGCGGCGCACGGTTCCACGCATGAACCAATAGTTTCGCGCCCTCGCGGATGTTGTGCCGCCAGTCGGAGCGAAGGCGTTCGGCGTCGGCACGGGTTTCCACCGGCACGGAAAGGATGCCGACGCGACCGGGAGCGGTTTCCACCGGCTTGCCCCCATCACCGAACTGCCGAAAGCGCGAAGCGTGCCATGCCAAACCGCACAGAATCACGGAAGGGATGCGGTATTCGCGGGCGACAGCGATTACTTCGTCGCGCACTTCGCCCGGCTTAGGATTGACCGCGTTGTGATTTGTGGCGAACGTCGGCGCGGCGGTGGCGGGCGGCAGGAGGGCGAGAAGGCGAAGAAAGGCGGCGCGGTTCATAGGTAGGGTTTTTCGGCGGGACAAAGGCATAATCCTGTTTTTGCGTAACGAAAGAGAAAAGGCTATAATTTACTTAGTGAAGGCGGCAATGTAAGATGTCTTACATAGCAAAGATATAAGGAGTAATTTTTGAAACGCGGCATTACCGGAACGTATCATAAACGCACTGTTGGGGATGAACCTTTCAGAGCGTTCGTCCCCCATCCGTTGCCTCCTGACCCAGCACTGTTGATGAGCGACGCGCTCACCGATTTATCGGAGCAGGCAAACCGTGCAGTCGGGCGTCTCGATGGTTTGTCATTACTTCTGCCTGACATCTCGCTCTTTCTATATTTTTACATACGCAAAGAAGCCGTGTTATCGTCGCAGATTGAGGGAACACAGTCGTCGCTTTCCGATCTGTTATTGTTCGAGTTCGAGGAAGTTCCCGGCGTTCCGATAGACGATGTGACCAAGGTAAGCAATTATGTCGCCGCGCTTGATTTCGGTCTGAAGCGCATACGCACCGATGGCTTCCCACTTTCCTCGCGTCTACTGCGCGAAATACACGAGGTTCTGCTATCGAAAGGGCGCGGTAGCACAAAAGAACCGGGGCAATTTCGGCGTTCGCAAAACTGGATTGGCGGTAGTCGTCCCGGTAATGCCGCTTATGTGCCACCGCCATTTGAATTAGTGCCGGAGTGCATTGGCTCGCTCGAAAACTTCCTGCACGATGTTCCGACGCGCACCCCAACGCTCATCAAGGCGGCACTCGCACACGTGCAGTTTGAAACCATTCACCCGTTTTTGGACGGTAACGGTCGTGTCGGTCGCCTCCTTATCACGCTTTTGCTGTGCGCCGAAGGCGCACTTCAAGATCCTTTACTGTACCTGTCCTACTACTTCAAACAAAACCGCGCCCGCTACTACGAACTTTTGGACAGGGTGCGTTTTCATGGCGACTGGGAAGAATGGTTGGCGTTTTTTCTGACCGGGGTGCGCGATGTCGCCGAACAAGCGGCGGCGGCGGCGCAAAAGATTCTTGCTCGCTTTGATTTGGATCGCCGTGCGATTGCCACTCTGGGAAGGCAATCGCCAAGCGCGATTCGGGTACACCAATACATGGAGAAACACGCCCTGCTAACGATTCGTAAAGCGGCGGACGAACTTCACGTGACACACCCTACTGTTTTGCAAGGCGTAAAACTGTTGCAGGGTCTTGGCATTGTCAGCGAGATCACCGGCAGACAGCGCGACCGGATTTTTACCTACACCGCGTATTTGAAACTGTTAGAGGAAGGCACGAAGCCGTGATCTGCGGCAACGCCCCCGGTTTTCCGGTACGATAAACCCGTGCCGATTTTTCGCTTTTTTCGCCCGCTTCTCGCCGTTGTTTTTGCCGCGTGTTTCGCGCTCGCATCGGGCGCGGCTTGGGCGCAACGAACCGGTGATTCGTTTCGCGGTCACGTGGTCGCGGTCACGGCGGGCGACACACTTGATGTGCGCGTGTCGGGTTCGTGGACGGTGACGGTGCGGCTTCACGGCGCGGAATGCCCGACGACGCCACGGGCTTTGCGGGAAACGGCGACGCGCTACACGTCGCGGTTGGTCTTGGATACCGATGTTCGCGTCGAGGTGCGCGGCACGGCGTCGCGGTCGGTCGTCTACGGCGAAGTGTTTCCGCAAAATGGCGGCAAAAGTGTCAATACGCGGCTCGTGCGCGAAGGCTTGGCGACATGGGCGAAAGAATACGCGCCGACCCGCGCCGATTTGCAGGTCGCGGAGAACGCCGCGAAGTATGCCGCGCACGGGATGTGGGGCGCGTCCGACGGCTCGAATGTACAACTGCCTGCGTCGCTCGCCGATACGCTCCGGCGTCAGGCGCGGGCAAAGTCAGCGAAAACAAAGCCGGTCGCCTCAAGGGCAGTGAAAGCAACGCCGAAGCCCGCCGTCGCCGCGCCTTTGAAAACGAGTGTGGTTGCCGCGCCGCCGTCCGTTCCCGCCGAATCGCCGCTGATTCCTATCGCGGGCGGTGTCGGCACGTTCGCGCTAACGTTACTCGCCCTGTTCGCGCACGGCGTTTCGCGTGGGTTGCCGTTCGGCGCGAAGCGCACCGGGGCACAGGTTTCGCTGGCTTTCCTTGCCGGGGTGTGCGGCGCGGCGGCGTTCGCGCTTCCCGTTCGCGGTTTTCAAAGCGCGTTCGCATTTGGCATCCCGCTTGCCGTCTTTGCCGCGTTCGCGCTCCCGTTGCTTGCCGCCGCATTGCTACGTTTCGGCGGCGCGGTTGCCGGACAGACAGCACGGCTTCGCGGGGAGCCGGTAGACCCGCGTACCTTCAATACCCCCGGCTTTGTGAAACTGCACGGCATCGCTAAACGGCTACCGGGCGATTTGCCTTGCTCCGATATGGGCGACGTGACGGGTTTGTATGTGCGCGAACGCACGGCACGGTTCACCGCCGAAACCAATACCGGGGCGCGGGCGGCGCGTCCGTGCTGGGTGGCGGTGCGCGATTCGACCCTTGCCGCCCCCTTTGAACTCTTCTCCTCGGCGGGCGACGGAACCGGTTCAGCAGTCGTGCTTTGCGATCAGGACGAGGAACAAACCGTGCAAAACGGTTCGCTCCGCTGGATACCCTACCATGTTGCCCGTTTTTATAACGAAATGCCCACCGATAAATGGTTTGCCGCCGCTTACGAAGGCGACACACGCACCGAGGTGTTTTTCGTGCCGCCGAACGCGACGCTCACGGTTTGGGGGACACTTCATGCGCCTGACCCCAGCCAAACAGGGCGCGATGGTGTACCCATGCCGCGCCTCGCGCCAGACGCCGCGACCGGCGTTCTGCTCCTGTGCGACGGCGCGGAAGCGCGGGCATACCCGAAGGCGTCGGGACTGATCGGAACCGGCGCGTTGGTCGTAGGTTTGGTCTCCGCGGCGGGCGCGGTGTACGCGGTGTCGGTTGGCGGAAGTGTTGCCGTTTGGTGCGCCGTTTCCGCGCTGGGGCTTGCGGGAATCGTGTTGCTACTGGCTACTGTGGGGCAGGGGGCAAGTCTTGCTCGCGCCGCCGGGGGCGAAACCCAATCCGGCGAAACCGACCTGCTCCGGCAGCCGGCGACCGTCGCGTGGCAGGATTACCGGCGAACTGGGTGGGGCGCGTTTATCGCGGGGGCGGTCGCCTGATGCCGCCGAATACGCTGGAGAAAGTCACAGCGTTCGTGACGCGAGATGCCAAGCAAGGGCGCGAACTGCTCCTGTTCCGTCATCCTTCCGGCGGCATTCAACTGCCCGCCGGAACCGTGGAGGAAAACGAAACCGCCGCGAACGCCGCTCTACGCGAAGCGCAGGAGGAAACCGGGCTAACCGCGCTGACGATTGCCGCGTACTTGGGCGCGGAGCCGCAAGCATTGCCGGACGGTGGGCGCGTGATTTTGCGCCGAACCGTTTTGTTTCAACACGCCGCGCCGGACGCCCCCGAAACGATTCCGAACTTCGTCTTTCACGGGTTGCGACGCGGGCTTTATGTCCGGCAAACCGGCGAGGCGGAGCAGGGGCGCGTTCCCGTCGTCTACGAGGAGTTTGACACGATTTCGGACGGTGGCGCGGCGATTCCGGCGCGAGCGGCGCACGGCTGGATAAACGCGAACGACGTTACAGACACGCTGACGCGCCACTTCTATCATCTTGTTTCCGCCGACCCGACGCCGGACACGTGGACGCAAAACGCGGAAGAATGGGAACACGCTTTCGATTTGTTCTGGTCGCCCGTGTCGGTCGCCGCGTCCTTGCTGATACCATCGCAAGCGGCATGGCTCGGCGATTACGCCGAGCAACTACTCGCCGAATGACTTATCGCGGCGCAACCGGCGCGTCGAAAAGCCGGAGGAGCGCGGTATGCCGGAGTTTGACCGCGATGTCGCGGGCGGTTTGCCCCTTTTTGTTACGCTCGCCCGGTTTCGCTCCGGCACGAAGTAGCAGTTCCACGGCGGCGTAGCCGCCTTTTTCGGCGGCGGACATCAGCACGGTGTCGCCTTCTTTATCCACGGCGTTGGGGTTTGCGCCCGCTTCGAGCAGAACACGCACGTTATCTGCCCGCCCCGAAAATGCCGCCAGAGCGAGCGGTGTGGAGCCGTTGACGAGTGCCGCATCTACCTTCGCGCCCTTGCTAATCAGATGTCGCACAATGCGGGGCGAACCGACTTCGGCAGCCAAATACAATGCCGTCCATCCTTCTTCTCCCGCTTCGTTCGGATCCAAGCCCGCCTTGAGCAACCGCTCGACAACCTCCTCGCGGAGCACGTCCTCACTGCCTCCGCCCATCATCGCCGCCATTGCCGAGCGAAAACTGTCTGCCGTATCGCTTTGCCCGCTTTTTTCAGGGGCTTCACGAGTAAGCGACAAAATCAGGAGCGGGAGACGCCCCGCCGAACGACTGGACTTCGGGTCTGCGCCGGAGCGGAGGAGCAGGTCAACCAATGCCGGATCGTGAAGCACAACCGCCACGACGAGCGGGGAAATACCGTCGGGGTTTGCGGCGTTGACGTTTGCCTTGCGCCGAAGCAGTTCCTCACAAGTACCCGCGTTACCGGTACCGGCGGCGTAATGAAGTGCGGTTAAGCCGCTTGCATCCGAAAGGTTCACCTGCGACCCGGCACGTAGCAACATCATCACCATGGGCGGCACAGCACCCGCCATTGCCTCGCCGACTCGCTCCGCTTCGCGCCGCCACGCAGACTCCATTTCGCGCCGATTCGTTGCCAGTGCGTCGGTGCTATCGTCGCCGCGAATAGCGAGCATCAGTGCCGTTCGTTTTTGCTCCTTGTCGCGGGCGGCGTTCACATCGGATCCCGCTTCCAGTGCCAGCCGTAGTTCGAGAAGGTCGCCTTCCGCGGCGGCAACAAGAAGCCGGGCGTTCGCCAATGCCCGACCGGTCGGACGATTCGCGGGCGGTGTCGGCTTCTTTGTTTTTTGTTGCGGCGATAGCAGAAATTGCAAACGCCCCGCGATTTCGATGATTGGTGGTGTTCTTATCATTTCGCGCCCGCCTTTCGTAGCAACGCCGCGCCCGCATTATCTCCCCGGTTGAGTGCTTCCGCGAGTGCCGTTATCCCCTGCTTGTCTTGAAGGTTGACATCCGCTTTATGCGCGAGGAGCCACGCAACGGTTAGCTTGTTGCCGACCGTGACCGCTTCCATGAGAACCGTTCTTCCCCGTCTGTCACGAGCGTTGACATCCGCACCGGCACGTACCAATCGCGCCATCATTTCCACATCTCCAAACCAAACCGCCGGAAGCGGGTTCTGCAGTTTAGGGTCTGCACCCGCTTTCAGCAACAGTTCCACGGCTTCCGTTTCGCCGTTTTTCACGGCGTAGTAGAGCGGATTTCCGGCGTATTCCGATTTGCGTAAGTTCGGGTCTGCCCCGGCTTTGAGGAGGAGCCGCATCACGTCAACGTGTCCTTCGGACGCCGCCGAAACCAGTGGCGTTCCCTGAAAGCCGTCCTCGGCATCGGCAACCGCCCCCCGTGCGAGCAATAACCGTGTTATCTCAACACTGCCGGTAGATGCCGCCCCGTGGAGCGGCGTTCCCAGAGTCCATTTTTTCTCGATGTCGGCTCCCTTATCGAGCAAAACACGCACAAGAGAAACGTCTGCCATACTCGCCGCCTCGTAAAGAACGGGTTGCCCGCCCGGCGTGAGTCCGTTCGGGCTGAATCCCTCCTTCAGCAAGCGTAGCGCGGTTTCCGTATCGCCGGAGTAGATAGCCCGGCTTATCGCGGCGGCGGGGGAAATCGTCGCGTTTCCCGCCCCGGCACGTTTCAGTAGTGCCACGATTTCCGGACTGTTTCGTTCCTTCGCTACCTGCACGGGATTACGCCCTAAAGCATCGGTAACGTCTGTTCGCGCCCCGCTTTCGAGTAGCAAGCGCACGATTTCGAGCGACTGCGGCGTTTCCCGCAACGAAGCCGCTTCGATTAAGATGGTGTCGCCTTCGCCTTTAACCCCGGTTTCGAGTTTGGCACCACGCTCCAACAACAGCCGAACGACTTTGGGACGCGCCGACCGAACCGCGGTTATCAGCGGGGTCGCCGAAGAAAACCCCCCTTGCGTATTGATGTCTCGCACCGCTCCTTTTTCCAGAACAAACTCCAGCGTTTTCACGGGGGCTATCCCGACAAGATGCGGTAGCACCGTGGAGTTGACATCCCCAGAATCCTGCCGGGCGCGAACATCCGCGCCGCGCTCGACGAGTAAGCGGACGATGGCGTCTACCGCGTCGGCGGACGCCCCATCTTCCGCAACGTCTATCCCGCTGTCTTCGGCGTCTCGCGGCGGGGATACCCTGTCCAGCGCGACGTAGCCACCCGGCTTGTGGATATTGGGGTCGGCTCCGCGATCCAGCAGTAGGCGCGTCGCCGGTGTGTCGCAAGCGGCAACGGCGGCGTGTAGCGCGTAGTCCGAATAGTCGCCGAAGGACACGCTGGTCATTCGCACGAGAGCGTTCACCTTCGCGCCCCGGTCGAGAAGGAGGGTAAGCAGGGGCAGGTCGCCGCGCCGTATGGCATGTACCAGAGCGGCGGATTCCGGCACGACCCCTTGTTTTAGCAAAACCTCGGTTGCCTCCGCGTCCCCGCGTTCTATCGCCTCACTTAAATCGAGTTCGGGCGCGAACGCTCCAAAGCGTCGCAAGAGGGTTAAACTTGTGTCGCCGTAATTGTCGTGCGCGACATCCCACAATGCCCTGCCATCGGGAGCCTTTGCGTTCGGGTTCGCCCCTTTCGCCAGCAGAGATACAATCATTTCGTCCGCGTCGCCCCGGTAAAAATCGGAGAGCAAATAATAGAGAGGCACGGCTTGGCGGGCATCGGGTTCGTTGGGGTCGGCTCCGGCGTCGAGGAGCGACTGAAGCATTTTCTTGTCGTTTTGCACTGCGGCTCGCCACAAGCTTGGCGGTGCAGGTTTCGCCCCCGCCGCTTGCAGTGCCGCTATAATGGCTTTTTGTGGCGCAGGGTTTTCTTCGTCGCCACGCCCCTCCCCCTGCGCCATGTCCAGCGCGGTTTGATACCGATGACTGAGTAGGTCAACGCGGGCGTTTTTCGCCAGCAGAAGCGTCACCGCTACCGTTTGTCGGGCGACAGTTGCCGCCATCAGCGGCGTTTCCCCTTCGCCGTCGGTTGCATTGATATCGAATATCGGCTCCTTGAGCAACCGTTCCAACATGGGCGCGGCGTTTTTCTCCCTGACGGCGGCAAGGTGAAGCAGGGTCGTTCCTTCCGACGATTTTTCCCCGGTGAGTGAACCGCCCCGGCTTAGCAGGAACTCCAATGCTGGGACGCTCCCCCGCGAAACCGCCATCCGCACCGCGAAGGAATCGTCCTTTACTTTCGCCCCGCGCCGGATAAGCAGATCCATCACGGCGAGATGCCCGCCTTCCGCCGCCCCGCCGAGAGTGGTCACGCCGTCTTCGGCAGTATGCCGTGCGTCCGCCCCCTTGTCCAGCAGAAGCGTCACGAGAGATTCCCAACCGTTCAACGCCGCGAGAACCAGCGGGCGGCGTTCCGAAAACGAGCCGTCGCCGTGATTGACATCCGCGCCGTTTTCAACGAGAAGGCGGGCAATCTCCTCTTTTTCTTCGGAGATTGCCATTGTCAGCGGAGCAACGGTATCGGCATCCACCGGGTTCGCCTTTGCTCCGCGTTTCAGAAGAGTTTGCACCAGCTCGCGGTTGCCGAGGGCGGCGGCGAGACCGAGTGCACTCATTCCCCGGTCTTCGCTCAGGGCGTTCGGATCCGCGCCACGGTTGACAAGGTTAATTGCCCGTGCGACGTTGCCGGAATCGAGTGCCTCCATCAGTGCCGACGCGGACGCCGGAGGGGCGGGCGCGGCGTTTTTCTTCGGCGCGGTCGGCTTGGGCGGTTTCTTAGGCGCGGTCGCCTGACCGGGCAACGTTTTCGCTTGGGGCGAGGCTATCGCTGCCGAGTGGATTGAAAGGGAGGCGACGGTGCAACAGAGGAGCCAATGGGCGCGGTAGCGTGACATGGCGAATAATTCCCTACGAATACCGGGAATACCTGCTGCACCCCGCCCGTCTACGGCTATTCAGTTTTTATTTGTGTGAGGCAACCAATTAGCCGTAGTGCTTCCTTACGATTCGCCGCAAGAGGTCGCCTTGCTCCCGCACTCTTTGCTTGACACTCGCGCCGTAGAACCGCTATCGCCGCATTGCGAAATGTCCCCATCACTTCAGCAATCTTACTGACCCGAACTTGACTGGTATCCTCTCCCATCGTCA
>JACMIU010000317.1 GCA_014380985.1 Armatimonadota bacterium
AGCACGGGGTAGAAAATCGGTTGCTCCGGCAGACGCGGCGGAAAAGCGCGGTAGCCGGACGCGGCGATTAGGTCTAACTCGCGTTGCCCGACCGGGCGGTACAAGGTGATGGTGTTCATAGCAGAACCGTATCGCGCCGCGCCTGCCCGTCGCTAAACCGCGCCTCCGGGGAACGTCGGCAGGTCCCTCATGGTGACTTTTCCGGCGTGGTCTACCTGATACAAGACGCACTCCGGCAGTTGCAGACACGATAGCAGACCGCCGCCGACCGCGCCGGTATCTAAGCCGATTTTGTCGGGCAGGACGCGCACCGACTTATACGGCGTGTGACCGTGTACGACAACACGCCCCGACGGGTCGTGGGCGTCGAGGAATGGTTCGCGTACCCAGAGCAGGGTTTCGCCGTCGGTGTTTTCCGGCTCCCGCCCCGGCAGGATTCCCGCGTGGACAAACAGATACGGCTCCATTCCCGCGATTCCGCTGTCTGCGCCACGATAGAACGTTTGTAGCCGTCCGAAAAGGCGGTGCAGGTCGGGGGGGCAGGGGGCGCGAACCGCGTCCGGCAGTCCGACGCCCCACGATTGCATAGCGACCGTGCCGCCGTTGCGGAACCAGTCCCAACCGTCGTACTCCAAGCCGGTCGGGTGCGGCAACCGGAAGTTGAACGCCGCCATATCCTCGTGATTGCCCCAGAGCAAAACCGTGCGATCCGGCGCGGCGTCGTATTCGGACAAAACGCGGCGCACCACGCCCGCCGAATCGTCGCCCCGGTCTATGTAATCGCCGAGGAAAACGGTAAAATCGTCCGGCGAACGCGGCAGGGCGTCCAGCAGGTGCGCCAGCATCGTGTACTGCCCGTGAACGTCGCCGATAGTATAAACGGAAGGCATACCCGATTGTACCCCGCGAAACGGCTACGGGTGCGAGCGTTTCCACCAAAACGAGAACAGTAGCGCGAACACGCCAACCATCACCACGGCGAAAATAATCAGTGCCGCTACCGTGACCCAACTTGTAATCCAATTGAAACCGCGTCGTAGCGTAACCCGTTCGTGCAGAGCGTTCGGCGCGAAGTGGGCAAGCGTGGTGGCGACCCCCTCCACGACAGACGGCTCTAGCCGGTTCAGCGTCAGGTATTCCAGAACCGTGGCGGTTGTGGCTTCGGTGGTTTTCGTCCTCAAGCCCCACAAAATACGTTGCGTAAGCGCAGGAATATACCGCTCCGTCGTGTACGCCATCGTCACGTACCGCCGCTTCTTGTCCACCTGCACGACATGAAGCGAACCCCACGAGACGATCTGCACCAGTTCCTGTCGCTCCTTGTCGAGAAGCCAAACCGCCAAACGCGGCACAACCACTCCGCAAAAAAGACCGACCAGCATACCGACGCCGCGCACGGTTCCCGGCAGGCGGGCGAACGCGCCGATTCCGTAAGCCATATAACCTACCGCGCCGATTAGTCCGACGAAGGGAGAGAGACGGTTGTACCAGTCCGGCAGTGGCTTCGGCTCCATTCCTTCCATCGTCATGCCGTCCGCCGAAAAGCGAATCGTACCGGTGCGTAGCGGCGAACGCCCCGCCACCGGTATCGCCTTTGTCGGTACGAACAGCCCTGTTTCCGCGAACAGCGGAACCGATTCCACCAATAGCCGCCAATCGTTCGCGGGGGCGAAACCATGCGCAACCGCGCCGGACAGATCGGGCAGGGGCGGAGTGGTGGAGTCGGGCGCGGTCATGGGTTAGAATAGCGCAAACAGCGCGGTTCTCGCAAATCTGCTACGCGTCCGTTTCCGCGTCGTACCACGGGGTATGACCGGTGTAAACGTAGGAGGTAGCGGGCTGTACACCGCAAGACTCCGGTGAGCGTGACGCGCAACAAAATGCGAACTCGCGGTTCGAAACTCGCATGAACCGATTGTTCCTGTTGTTTGTGATAACCGCTCTAATGACGACCGGATGCATCTCGCCCGCCGAGCGAAACGAGCAACTGCTCAACGCCGTTGCCCGCGGCGACTTGCAGAGCACAAAAGCGGCGATCGAGGCGGGGGCGTCGGTAAACACGCCGACTGCAAAAGGCTATCTGCCTGTCCGGGAAGCGGCAGCGAAGGAGGATACAACGGTTCTGATGTATCTTCTCAGTCAAGGCGCGGATGTCAACCGGAATACCGGTGACGGATGGACGGCACTGCATTCCGCCGCGCAATTCAAGCGTCCCAAGTCGGTGCGGATTCTGCTTGACTCTGGAGCCGATCCTGCCGCCCGCAACAAAATGGGGCGTACTCCACTGGACTGCATTCGCGGTGTTGCCCGGCTACGTAGTAGCCAAGGAAACGCCGACGTTGCGGAGACTATTCGTTTGCTGGAGGACGCCGAGAATAAGGCGACTTATAAGTCGGGACGGCGATAACGCGGGCGACCGTGTACGTCTCCGGCACTCGCGCCACTCAACCGAGAATCCCTCGCTCAAATAGTACCGCATGACCGTGTTGTCCCGGTTGCGCGGTTCCTACACCGATAACATGGGTTGTTACACGTAAACATTGTTCGCTTCATCGCCATGACTTTATCGCCTCTGCGCCGTCGCGCAAATCGTCCAGCAATATCGTACTCACGCTTCTACGCTTCCGTCTCCGCGTCGTAGCACGAGTAAAAGTAGGGCGTGTGTGATTCAAACTCCGCCGCGCACGTGTCCACCATCTTGTACACCGGCACGATGCCCGTAGACTTGCGCCGCGCCCGAACCGCCATCTCGGTTTTGCCGGTCAGGTCGGCGATAACGCGGTCGGGAAAGCCGAACTGCTTTGCCTCGCGGAGCAGTTCGGTTCCTTCGTCGGTAAGGACGATTACCGCGCCTTCGCGCAAACGCGATTCCATGCGGACGATGTTGCGGATTTTGACCAGAAACCACGGATCGAAAAACGATAACTGATGCACCTCTTCGATCATCAAGCCGCGCCGGAACGCCTCGGCGATAGCGAAAAGCCGCTCGTCGGTGGCGACCGACAGAAGCCGCTCGATTTCCATGTCCGACCAGAGCGATGCCTTTTTGTACAGTAGCGACAGTGTGCCGATTTCGCACGAGCGCACCGCCTTCATTAGTGCCGACTCGAACGAACGATCCAAAGCCATCACTTCGCCAGTCGCCTTCATTTGCGTGGTGATACGCCGGTCGGCGGACACGAACTTGTCAAACGGCCAGCGCGGGATTTTGACTACGCAGTAGTCTAACGCCGGTTCAAAACACGCCAGCGTTTTGCCGGTGACTTTGTTTTCGATTTCGTCCAGATGCAAGCCGATAGCGATTTTCGCGGCAACGCGGGCAATCGGGTAGCCGGTCGCTTTTGACGCGAGAGCCGACGAGCGCGACAAACGCGGGTTGACCTCGATGATATTGTAAGCGAACGAGTGCGGGTCTAATGCCAATTGGACATTGCAACCGCCTTCGATACCGAGGGCGCGGATAATCTTGATGCTCGATGTGCGGAGCATCTGGTACTCTTTGTCGGAGAGTGTTTGCGACGGCGCGACCACCATCGAATCGCCGGTGTGAACGCCCATCGGGTCAAGATTTTCCATGTTGCAAATAGTGATGCACGTGTCGTTGGCGTCGCGCATCACCTCGTACTCGACCTCTTTCCACCCGACCAAGCAACGCTCAATCATCACCTGATGGCGCGGCGACAACCGCATTCCCCGCGAGCCGATCTCCATCAGTTCGTTCACGGTGTGCGCGATTCCGCCGCCGGAACCGCCGAGCGTGTAGGCGGGGCGCACAATCAGGGGCCACGGCAAACCCGATTGCCGCGACAAATCGCGCAGGGCGGCGTCGGTTTCGATAATAAACGATTCGGGAACCGGTTCGCCGATTTCGCGCATCAGTTTGCGGAAGCGTTCGCGGTCTTCGGCGCGGGCAATCGCCGACAAGGGCGTCCCCAAAAGGCGGACGTTGTAATCGTCCAACACGCCTCGGTTCGCAAGTTCGGTGGCAAGGTTTAAGCCGGTTTGCCCGCCGAGCGTCGGAACCAAACCGTCGGGGCGTTCGCGCTCAATGACTTTGGCGAGAAACGCGGGCGTCAGCGGTTCAATGTACACGCGGTCGGCAACTTCGACATCGGTCATGATCGTCGCCGGGTTCGAGTTGACCAGTACCACAGAAACGCCCTCTTCGCGCAGGGCTCGGCAGGCTTGCGTTCCGGCATAATCGAACTCGGCGGCTTGTCCGATAACGATGGGTCCCGACCCGATCACCATCACTTTTTTAATCGTCAAATCTTTTGGCATAAAATATATCCGCGCAACTTAGGTAACGTGCGCCAAACAAACGGTATCGTTGTACGGCAACGCGGGCAACCGCGCAACGGCGAACCCGATTATAGCGCGTCAGTACGGGGGGTGAAACCCTCGTACCGGCGAATTGCTTGGCAAAAGTTGACAAACGAACAACAAAACCGGTAATGTAAGGGTATTGCTCAAAAATAGAAGGAGCGGTTTTCCCTATGATGATTCCCCTTATCACCCCCCGGTGGACGCGGCGCGAATTGCTAAGCCGCCTAATGTATGGTATCGCATTCTCGACGCTCACCGGCTCGCTAATGATGGTGACCGGTTGCCAACAGGAACCGGCAGTATCCACCGAATCGCCTGATAGCCCTGCGCCGGGCGCGTCGGTAGAGACGGTCAACGCCTCCCCCCTGTCAGCAAGGGCGTTTCCGCCCAAGCCCGAAGGGGTGTTCAAAATCGGTTTGATTACGCCCGGTTCTACGCAGTCGGATACGGCGTGGAGCAAACAGGCGTATGACGGTGTGCAAAAAGTCGTCGCCGAGACCGGCGCGACCATGACGCCACCGATTGAAAGCCCCGCTGCCGCCGAAGTGGAAGGTGCGCTTCGCAATTTGGCGCAGGACGGTAACCAACTAATCTTCTTGCACGGCTCCGAGTATGACGCCGCCGCCGCCGCCGTCGCGCCGAGTTTTCCGAACACGACGTTCGTTGTCACCGGGGGACGCACCGAAGCACCGAACCTGACGCCGATACGCTTTGAAGCGGGCGGGGCGACGTTCCTTGCCGGAATGGTTGCCGGTACGATGACGAAAACCGGTAAAATCGCCTGTGTCGGCGCGAGCGAGATTCCGATTGTGAAAACGTCGTTCGAGAACTTCACGGCGGGCGCGAAAGCGGTTAGTCCGAAAGTCGAAGTGCGCGTAGTGTTCACCGGCGACGAAAAAGATATTGCGAAAGCGAAACAGCAAACCGAGGCACTCCTCGCAGACGGCGTTGATGTGGTTCAGCACAACGCGAACGATGCCGGGCGCGGGGTCGCACAGGCGATTGAGGGCAAGCCAAAAACCTACTTCATGGGCGCGAACGCCGACCAGAGCGATCTGGCGACGGGGCAAAACCTCGGCTCGTTTATCCTCGATGTGCCGAACGCTTTTCTCGCGGTCGGCAAGCGTGTCGCGGCGGGCGAGGGCGACGGCAAGTCGGTTTCCGCCGGTCTTGCCGAACGCGCCGTTTACTTTCAGTTCAATCCGCGCTTCGCCGGAGTCGTGCCGAAGTTCCTCAAGGACAAATTAGTTGCGGCAGAACGCGATATTATTGCTGGAAAAGTCCCGCTGAAAAAATGATCGGTGTCACGGCGGTAGTGCTGGCGGCACGAAACATCACGCGGCGGTTCGGCACGTTCACGGCTCTGGACGCGGTGAACTTCGCGGTCGGGGAGGGCGAAATCGTCGCCCTCCTCGGCGAAAACGGCGCGGGAAAGTCCACCCTGATGAACGTGCTTTCCGGCTCGCTCGCGCCTTCGGACGGCACAATTTTGATGGACGACAAGCCGGTGCGCTTCGCGTCGCCGCTCGACGCCGCGTCGCGGGGTATCGGCATGGTGCATCAGCATTTCCTGTTAGTGCCGACACTAAGCGTGGCGGAAAATCTGCTTCTCACCGCGTCGCGCCGGGCGGGGGGGGCGTTGTCCTACAACATAAAAGGCGTGCTGAAAGACGCGCAGATTCTCGCCGGTCGGCTTGGCTGGACGATTCCGTGGCAAACACTCACGGGCGATTTGCCGGTCGGAACCCAGCAACGGGTCGAGATACTGCAAGCGTTGCGCGGTCAAACCCGCGTTCTGATTTTTGACGAACCAACCGCCGTCTTGTCGCCGACCGAAACCCCCGAACTGTTCGCTACGATCCGCCGCCTGTCGGATGAGGGGCGCGGCATCGTTTTCATCTCGCACAAGTTAGACGAAGTTCTGGCACTGTCGCACCGGGTCGTGGTGCTTCGGCGCGGCAAGGTGGTGTTCACCGGCGAAACGCGGAACTTAGACGAGCGGATTTTGGCGGAGGCGATGGTCGGCGCGGACTCGGACGCGGCGGTTCTTCTGCAAGCCCCACCGGGGGTGACGACAACTGCCGCGCCGGAAAGCGCGGTAGCGAAGAAAGCCCTGCACGTCGAGGCGGTAACGGTGCGCGTTCGCGGCGCGTCCAAAGCAGGCGAAACGAAATCTGGCGCAGGAACTGCGCCACTTCTGCCGACCGCCTTAGATGCCGTCACCTTTGCCGTGGAACCCGGCGAGATTTTCGGGATAGCGGGCGTGGACGGCAACGGGCAGGAAGAATTAGCGGCGGTGCTGTCAGGACTTATGCGCCCCGCAAGCGGAACGGTGCAAATCGGGGGCGTTGCCCCGCCCGTGAATGCCGCCGCGTTTCGCCGCGCCGGGGTCGCTGTGATTCCCGCCGACCGTCAGGCGCGGGGGCTTGCGATGCCGCTTACGCTGGCGGAAAACGTCGCGCTCGGCGTCTACGATTCGCCCGAATACCGCGTCGGAGCGGTGCTGAAATGGCGCAAACTTCGTGAACGCGCCGACGCATTGGTCAAGCGTTTCGATATTCGTGGTGGGGGGGTGAACACTTCGGTGCTTGCTCTGTCGGGCGGCAACCAGCAAAAAGTCGTAATTGCCCGCGCTTTGTCGGGGTCGCCGCGTGTGATTATCGCCGTCAACCCGACACGCGGTTTGGATGTCGGCGCGATTGCCTACGTGCATAACGCGCTCCGGCAAGCGCGGGATAATGGGGCGGCGGTGGTGCTGATTTCTACCGAACTTTCCGAAATACAGTCGCTTTCGACGCGGCGTGTCGCCGTGCTGTTCGCGGGTAAAATCGCCGGAATCGTCGCGCCGGACGCCTCGCGGGAAACGTTCGGCTTGTTGATGGGCGGCAAGCGATTGAAGGAGACCACCGCCGTTGCCTAAACCCGTCCGTGACGCGTTACTTCTTCTGCTCTGCCTTGCCGTCGGCGTCGGTCTAATCGCCGCGCTCGTGGCGGGCGCGGGCGCGTCCCCGGTCGCGGTCGCGGCGGCTCTTGCCAAAGGAGCGTTCGGGTCGCGCTACAATTTCGGCGAAACGCTGATTCAGGCGACGCCGCTGGTGCTGACAGGACTCGCGGTCGCGGTATCGTTTCAGTGTCGTTTGTTCAATATCGGCGCGGAAGGGCAACTGCTCTTAGGCGCGATGGCGGCGGTCGCCGTTGGCACAAGCGAATCGGTTCCGCCGAACGCGAAACTTGTGCTGTGTCTGCTTGCCGGTGCGGGGGCGGGCGCGGCGTGGGCGGGGATCGCGGCATTGCTTCGCGTGTATCGCGGGGTGCAGGAGGTGCTTTCGACCCTGCTCCTCAACTTTGTCGCCGTGCAACTGTTGGCTTACGCGGTTCGCGCCCCGCTTCAGGAAGCGCGGCACGAACTGATTCAGTCCGACAAAATCGCCATTCCGGCGCGGCTCGTTCTGCTCCAACCGGCTACCCTCGACCTTCCGGCGACACGATTACACGCGGGCGTTTTCCTCGCGCTACTCGCCGCGTTGTTCGTGTGGGTTTTCCTGCGCTATACCGTGGGCGGATTCGCGCTTCGCACGGTCGGAGCGGGCGCGGGCGCGGCGGAACTCGCCGGGATTCCCGTGCGGCAAACGATTGTCAAGACGTTTTTGCTGAGCGGCGCACTCGCGGGGCTGGCGGGAGCGGTGCAGGTGTGCGGGGTGACCTACTTTTTAGGCGACCGGTATTCGCCCGGCTACGGCTACACGGCAATCGCGGTGGCACTTTTGGCGGGCAACAAGCCCGGCTGGATTATCGTGTCCGCGCTGTTTTTCGGCGCACTGACGGCGGGGTCGGCGGGGGTGCAAACGGCGGGCGTGTCGCAGGTTCTGATTCAGGTTATGCAAGCCGTGGTGCTTTTGGCGGTGCTGGCAGCTGGCTACCTGCGCGAAAAATCGCCAACGAACACAGGCGAGGCGGTGGCTCCGTGATTCTGGACGCCACCGTTATTACACAAACCCTCGCCGCCGCGACCCCAGTGTTGCTGGTTGCGACCGGCGCGGTGTTCGGCGAACGGGTCGGGGTTATCAACATCGGCTTAGAGGGCCTGATGGTTTTCGGCGCACTGACGGCGGTGGTGGTGTCGGTCGCCACCGGCTCGCCGTTCCTCGCCTTGCTCGCGGCGGCGGGCGCGGGCGTTCTCGGCGCGGCGGTATTCGCGGCGTTCGCTATTTGGCTGAAGCGCGATCAGGTGATTGTTGGCACGACGATAAACTTTTTGGCGTTCGGCTTGACCGGCGTTTGGTATCGCGCCTATCTGAACGGTTTCGGCGCGGGCAAAACCGCGACCGAATTGCCAGACCTAATCGGGCAGGGCGCGGGCGGCGTGGACGCGCTCACCTTGCTGGCGTTCGCTCTGGTTCCGGCGGCACACTACCTGCTGTTTCGCACACGCCTCGGCTTGACGATTCGGGCGACCGGCGAAGTCCCCGAAGCGGCGTCGGCGGCGGGTACGCAAGTCAACCGCCTTCGCGCCCTCGTGACGCTTTTCGTCGGCGGATTGTGCGGCTTAGGCGGCGCGGCACTCTCTATCGGCATCGCCAACTCGTTCACCGAAGGTATCACCGGGGGACGTGGCTTTGTCGCTCTCGCCGTGGTGGTGTTCGGGCGATGGAACCCGGTCGGCGCGATGGGCGCGGCACTGCTGTTCGCCGCCGCCGACGTTTTGCAGTTCACCCTGCAAGCGCGGAACGTCTGGGCGGGGTTGCCGTACCCGGTCTTTTTAGCCGTGCCGTATGTGTTGACGCTGGTCGCGCTCGCCGTGCGCGGTGCTAAAGGCAAGTCGCCTGCGGCTCTGGGGACGGCGTTTGAGCAAGGGTAAGGTCGGGGACTTCAGTCCACGTGATGTGCGTTCGCCTTCGCCTCGCGCCGATGCTTCCAAACCTCAAACACCACCGGGAGCACCGACAGCACTACCACGCCTAAGGCGAACAGTTCAAAATGCTTTTTGACCACGGGGATATTGCCGAAAAAGTAGCCCGCGCCCATGCAAACGCTGACCCAAAGGAGCGCACCGGCGACGCTGTAGGCGAAAAACTGTGGGAACGGCATTTGCCCCATTCCGGCAGTGAACGGCGCGAACGTTCGCACAATC
>JACMIU010000318.1 GCA_014380985.1 Armatimonadota bacterium
CAGTTTCGCTTGTAATCGCCCCAAATCCATGCGCCGCACGGGGTGTGGTTGATTGCTTCGGGCATCAGGCGATGCGACCGAAGGAAGTTGCGTTTCCATGTGTTTGAACCTTTCGATACGGGTGAAAGGCTCGCCAAACGTGTTGTTGATGCAATCTGTCGCTAATCGTTGCCACTCATAGCGACTGAAACCGGAACATAAATACACCCGACTGGATTTGAACCAGTGACTTCTTCCTTCGGAGGGAAGCGATCTATCCGCTGATCTACGAGTGCGCGTGGCTTTATTCTATCCCCTCCCCGCCGCTAACGCAAAACGCCGAGCAGGTACGCCATTGTGCCTTCCGGCGCGGTCACCAGCGTCACGTCGCACGAGCCGCCCGCCAATAGGTGCGCCATCGGGCGGTACGGTTCGCCCGATTCCAGCCACACATTCCGAACGCCGGTTTCGCCCGCGATGCAAAGCCCCGCCGCCAAGTCGTAGAGCGACGTACACGCGCATTGGCAACCCTTCGCCTGACCCGCCGCGACGTAGCAAAGGTCGAGTGCCGCCGAGCCGAGGATTCGCAGTTTCGCTTGTAATCGCCCCAAATCCATGCGCCGCACCGACGTTCCGCAAACGATGTACGCTTCCTCCGGCGCGATTTGCCCACCGGATGCGAGGCGCGGCAACGGTTTGCCGTTCCAAGTCGCGCCCGCCCCTTGCGCCGCCGCGTAAATATCGTCGGTCATCGGGGCGTTCACCACGCCCGCCACCGCCGCGTCGCCGAAAATCACGCCGATACTGACGCACCAGAGCGGCAAGCCGTTCGCAAGGTTCGTCGTGCCGTCCACCGGATCAAGACACCAGAGCGGCACATCCGGCGACACCGTGCCGGTTTGCCCGAACTCCTCGCCGAGTATCGCGTGGGTCGGGTACGCCGCGCCGATTCGGTCCCGCAAAAGTCGCTCGACGGCATGGTCAACGTCGGTGACGACCGTGCCGTTCGCCTTCATGTCGGTGGTAAATCCGGCGCGAATCATCGTCCGGGCAAGGGTTGCCGCTTCGCGGGACGCTTCGATGGCGAAATCGCGCCACTCGGAATACTCGGTTTGCATAAGGCACAGTGTACCTGATAAAGAAAGGGGACAATGCAAAACGCCCCCGACACCGCCCCCCGTGCCTATCTGTTCGTGACCACGGCGAGCCGCGAAACCCCCGCGCTCCTCGAAACGGCGCGGGCATTGGCGGCGGAACTGCGTTGCCCCCTGCTTCCCCGGCACGGCGGCGGCGTGGAAGCGTTGTTCGCCGCGCACCCCGCAAGGGCGCGGGCGATTCTGGTGCAAACCGAACGCCTCCTATTAGTTGACCGGGGCGGACAGCAGTTTTTCGCGCACCCCGGCATGGGCTACCTGCGCTTCCGGCACGTCGTTGACACCGGGCGCGATACGCTGCTTGACGTTTCCGGCGCGGGCGCGGGCGACGCGGTGCTGGATTGCACGCTCGGTTTCGCGTCGGAGGCGACGCTTTTTGCTCACGCGGTCGGGGAAAGTGGGCTTGTGGACGGCGTGGAAGCGGTTCCCGAAGTCGGCGTCGTGGTGCGTGCCGGACTGAAATCCGTGCAAACCAAACTGCCCGCCCTGAACGCCGCGATGCGCCGGGTGCGCGTGGCGTATCTCGGTTCGCACACCGACTACCTGCGCGACCAACCCGACAACTCCTACGACATCGTGTATTTCGATCCGTTCTTTGAGACGGTGCTAACGCAGTCCGAATCGTTCGCGCCGCTACGCTCTTTTGGCTCGCATTCCCCGCTAACCGCTGAAACCATCCGCGACGCCGTGCGCGTTGCAAGGCGGTGCGTGGTGGTGAAAACCACGCGCTGGGGCGACGCACTGGAAAGTTTCGGTATCACGGAGCGGGTGGAATCGAAAAACGGGCGCGTGGCGTATGGCGTGATTCGCAAATAGCCCCGTTTCTATTTCTTCCCCGGTAGAATCCCCGCGCCCGCCAGACCAATCCGGTACAGTCCGGTGGAGGCGGTGATATAGAGCGTTTTGCCGTCTTTGTCGCCGAACGCGCAATTCGCCGCCGTTTCCGGCGTTTCGATAATGCCGAGTATTTTGCCCGTGGGCGCGATTACCCACACGCCGCCCGCACCGGTCGAAAACACATTGCCCGCCGCATCCACCTTCAAGCCGTCCGGCGCACCACCCTTGCCGGGGTTCTTGAGCGAAGCGAACTCGCGCCCGTTTGCCAGCGTTCCGTTCGGTTGGACATCGTAAGCACGGATATTCTGCCGGTCGGTGTCGGCGACATACAAAATCTTCTCGTCGGGAGAGAACGCCAAGCCGTTCGGCATCGCCAAATCCGCGACGAGAAACGTCACCTCCCCAGTTGGCAGAATCCGGTAGACGCCATTCACGGGCTGTTCCTTGCCCTCGCTCATGTTCGGCAAGCCATACGGCGGGTCGGTGAAGTAAATCGTGCCGTCCCCCTTGACCACTACGTCGTTCGGGGAGTTGAGCCGCTTGCCGTCGTACAGATAGGCGAGCGTGACAACGCGCCCGTCGGCGTCGGTGCGCGACACGCGCCGCGTCCGGTGTTCGCACGTAATCAAGCGATTCGCGGCGTCGAACGTGTTGCCGTTCGGCGTGATGGATTCGGCGCGAAACACCGAAACCTTGCCGGTCGCAACGTCGTAGCGGTTGATGGTCGAGGTCGGCTGGTCGGAAAACAGAACGCTGTTGGTTTTGCGCTCATACAACGCGCCCTCGGTGAACTTAAACCCGGACGCGACTTTTTCCAGTTTCGCGCCGGGAGCGACAATGCCGCGCAGTCCGTCGTTATTGACGGGGGCTTGCGCGGCAAGAGGTGAAGCGGGAGCGGCGACGGTGAAAGCGAGCGGGGCCACGGCGAGAGCGGCGACAAGGGCGATAACAGCGGTGTTGCGGATGTTCATAGGGGGATTGTACCCTTTTTCCAACGTAGGTGGGGCGGGGATGTTCCATCCACCAATACCACGCGCCCACTCTCCGCCGACCGGTACGCCGCGTCCACCAAAGCGATGGTGCGGGCGTTGTCCGCGCCGGTGGTTTCGGCGGTGCTTTCGGCGCGAAGGTGCGTGAGCAGGTCGGACTGGCAACGCACCATGCTGCTTTGCACCAGCGCGTACTGCGCTTCCGCCCATGGATAAACGGGCGGTGCGTGATTTGTCACCGTCGTGCCGTAAACGTCCGTGACGTGGCGTTCGTAGCCGGGCGTGATTTCCAGCGAACCGTGATCCGCTTCGACGAACAGCGTGGTCTGCGGGAACGCTTCGCGCTCGGTCGGCGAGGCGTAACTCATTTCTACCGTGACCGCCGCATCGTCCGCGCCCATCGTCATCAGCACGGTCGCTACGTCTTCCCCGGCGATACGCGGGTTGACGC
>JACMIU010000319.1 GCA_014380985.1 Armatimonadota bacterium
GTGCGCGTTGCGCGTGGCGAGAACAAGAAGCATCATAGGATTATACCGAAACAGGGTTTGTTTCGTGTGGTTATAAGACTTCGCTTGCGTCGCTCACCCATGCAGCGGTTCGTCCTCTTTCACGTAATGCCGTTTGAACCTTGACAAGGGCGGTGTGAAAGTCTATCTGATCCTGCGCCTCCCACAACCTTCGATCCAACGATTTCGCGGTATTGTCGTGCATCCATCGCAATCCAGCAAGGTCAACATGAATATGGGGCGACAAACCACCGTCTAACACGGTTTGAACCCGCTCGTCCATCGCTCGAATAAACGCTCCGTCGAAGGCACGAACGGCGTCAACGAAATCGTTTACGGTAAAGGATAGTTCACCATGCTTAGCCGTCCAAACCGGAATGTTGTCGGTAGTTACGGCGCGGTTGTCCCAGTACAGGCGCATGCTATCTGCTTCGCGCCATAGCCATACATTTGGCGGGTGCAATAGATGGCTTGCGCTCCACCGTCTTTGCGCCCACCACTTAGGCGAGTGTTTACCAATGTCATGCTGGTTTTCCGATACGATCGGCTCGACGGACTTAACGGCGGCGGACTGCAGAGTACGACTGCGCTTCGCGGAAAAGAAAGCCTCTGAGAAATCCGGTGAGTATGGTATGGGGGCGACTTCCAGTAGGGAGAGTAGATCGTCATGATAGGAGGCGATCGGGTAACGTTCATAGTAACCTTTGCTTGTCTGCGGATACTGCTTCGCCCAGTGCGCATTGATGGCGTCTGTGTAGCGAAAAAGTTCGGTATCGCCCGCTTCGATCCAAAATAAGCCATCCGTCAAGCCGAACCAGTGCAAGTTCGGCTTGTCGTCGCCCCACGGTTCGATTTTGGCGAGCGGGGTTAGTTCAAAACGAAACCGCAATTTGGTGGTACGCATGGTATCTGCCTTTACGAACTTTTTTGCCGTTCGCGTTGCAAAGCGTGGTATATTATTCGCAAGTATGTTTTGCGCCAACACCATCAACCGCGAAACTGGCACGGGCGTCGCGCCCGCGCTTGGAGTCGCTGTGTCCCGTGCCGGTGCTATCTATCCGGGGTTTGCGTTCGCCTACGGCTATTACTACTTTCCGTGGCAAACACCAACACCGGGAGCAGAAGCAACGAGACGATAGCCGCCAACACCGCGAACACGCAACCTGCCCCGAACACCGACCGGGCGGGTTTTTTTATGCCGCGAACCGAACAAAATTAAGCCATGCCGACAGCCACCATGACCAACCTTGAAGCCGCTACCGAAACCGCGATGGAAGGCGAAACGCTCTCCGGCGCGTTGCCCTTGCCGACGCCCCGCGAACTGCTCGCTATGTACCCACCGAGCGAAGCGGCGCGGCAGACCGTGGAGCGCGGGCGGAGCGACATTCGCCGAATCCTGCGCGGCGAGGACGACCGCTTGATGGTGATTGTCGGACCGTGTTCGATTCACGCGCCGGACGAAGGCTTGGAGTACGCCGCGAAGTTAGCCGCGTTGAACCGCGAACTGTCGGACAAACTCGCTATCGTGATGCGCGTCTATGTCGAAAAGCCGCGAACCACGGTCGGGTGGCGCGGGATGCTCAACGATCCGCGCATGGACGGTTCGTTCGATATGGCGGAAGGCTTGCGTGTGGTGCGGCATCTGTTTACCACCGTGTCCGAATGGGGCTTACCGGTAGCGACCGAACCCCTTGACCCGCTCGCGCCCGCATTCCTCGGCGACCTTGTGGCGTTCGCCGGAATCGGAGCACGTACCACCGAATCCCAGCCGCACCGGGCGATGGCGTCGGGAATGCCCTACCCCGTCGGCTTCAAGAACGGCACTTCGGGTTCAATCACGGTGGCGGTGGAAGCGATGCTTTCGGCGCGGGGGCGGCACTCGTTCTTTAGCGTGGACGATGCCGGGCGGTGTTGCCTGAAGCGCACCGAAGGTAACCCCGATACGGTGCTGATTTTGCGCGGCGGCAAAGTCGTGGACGCCCAATCTGGCGCGAAGGGTCGCTATGTCGGCAACTACGATTTCGCGTCGGTGTCGGCGGCGGGGCGCGAACTGTCGGACGGCGGGCTACCCCCGGCGATGGTAGTGGACTGCTCCCACGCCAACTCCGGCTACGACCCGCGCAATCAACTGATTGTCTGTGAATCGGTGGCGCGTCAGCGGGCGGAAACCCGTGAAGCGCAAGTCACCGGGGGCGGGCGCATTATCGGCGTGATGCTAGAATCGTATTTGGAGGAAGGCAAACAGAAACTGCCCGACCGACCGCAAGACCTGCCGGGGCTACGTCGCGGCGTTTCCGTGACCGATGCCTGTCTCGGTTGGGACGACACGGAAACGCTTCTGCGTCGCCTCGCCGACACCTAAACGTTGCTTAGGACGTTTCGCACGGCGTTCGCGTAGGCGGGAAGGGCGATTTCCGGTTCTACGACTTCGGGATGCCACCGCTTTTCCCACTCCAGACAAATCGCCCCGCCGTAGCCCGCGCCGCGCAGGTGCTGTAGCATAGCGATCAGTGGCACGTCCCCTTCCTCCGGCAGACAATACTTACCCTCCGGCGTGCTGTTTTTAATGTGAACATGACTCAGCGACGCCGACAAGAACCCAAACGTTTCCGCGAACGGTTCGTTCTGTCGGTACGGGTGATGCAAGTCCCAAAGCGACCGCACTGCCGGATGGTTCGTCAGCGCAATTAGCCGTGCCACCGATTCGCCGGTCGAGAACGAATCGTGCGTTTCGAGAACGATTCGCACACCGGCGTTCGCGGCGATTTCCCCAAAGCCATGTAGGTTCGTCACCGCTTCCTCCATCGTCACCGCGCCCAGTGTGCCGCCAAAAACGCGCACAAAGGGGCAGTTCAAATCGTGCGCGAGTTCGGCATAACGGCGTACTTCGTCAGCGTCGTTTTTCACCACCACTGCGCCCGACGACGCACAACAAAACGAGACGCCCGCGTCCGCAAACCGGGCGAGTGTAGCATGGCGGTTCGCCGGGGCGAACGGTTCCGCGTTCGGCATATCCATCGTATCGAGGTATCCGCGCAGTTCCACGGCGTTGTAGCCGTACTCGAGAGCGGCGGAAAGAATCCGGTCTATATCCCAAGCGGGAGTTCCGAGAGTCGAAAAAGCGAGTTTGTTCATAATGGTTGTCTCTTATTTCGTGGGTATCCGGTGCGCCGTGTTTGCGGTCGCTTGCGGTACGATTTCGCCGAGGAGCGGTTCGCCGCGCCGAAAACGGTGAAACTCGTCCACCATGAATCGCCCCATGCGTAGCGGCTCCCGCCCGACCGAACCGGCGATATGCGGGGTCAAAAACACGTTCGGGAGCGTCCACAGCGCGTAACCCGGCGGCGGTGGTTCGGGGTGCGTCACGTCCAAAACCGCGTTTAAATCCGGTCGCGCCGCGAGTACGGTCATCAGTTCGGCTTCGCGCACAATCGCCCCCCGCGCCGTGTTCAGAAGCGTTGCATCCGGCTTCATGGTGGCGATCAGTTCGCCGTTAATCATGCCCTCGGTTTCGGGGAGCCACGGCGTGTGGAGCGAAACCACATCGCTTTCGCGGAACAGTTCGCCCAGTGTCATCGGGCGAACATTCCACCGCATGGCGTCCGCCTCCGTCAAAAACGGGTCGTGAACCAGCACCTCGACATCCAGCGTTCGCAACCGTCCGCGCAGTTGCTTCGCAATCGCGCCGAACGACACTAAGCCCACCGTCGTGCGATACGCGCCGCGAATCCCCGGCATTTCGCGGGGGAACGCCCCGCTCCCGTGCGCGTGACGCATCCAGCGAAAGGCGTTCTTAAGCGACAGCACGACCATAGCAAACGCCCATTCCGCTACCGGCGCGGCGTTGATGTCGTTCGCACTGGACACCACGATTCCCCGGTCAAACACCGCCTGATGAATCAAGCCCCCGGTCGCCCCTGCGCCATAGAAAAACGCCCGCAAGCGCGGCACGGCGGACAAAAACGCCGCGTCAACAACCGGTGCGCCCCAACCGCTGAAAACGATGTCGGTTTCGGCAAGCACCGCGCTATGCTCCGGCGTGATTCCGCCCGTAATCGGCGGATGAACGAAACGGACAAACTCACCCAGTTCGGCACGGTCTTTCGGCGAATACGTCCGCTCGAAGGCATCGGCTCCGAGAATAAATACGGCGTTTAGCGGCTCACCTTGAATGTTGTTCATCATGTGCTTTTCCTACTCCCCGATTATCCGGTACAATGCGCTTAGTAGAAACCATGCAAGAAAACTTTTACGCGCTACTTGGCGTATCCCCCACCGCGGGCGAGGACGAAATCCGCCGCGCTTACCGCGATCTTGTCGCCGAGGCGATGGACGACCAGCCCCGCTTTCAGGCACTGTCGGAAGCGTTCGAGGTGCTGAAAGACCCTCAGCGTCGCCTCGCCTACGATCAGAAACGTACCGCGCTTGCCATTATTCCGAATGCCCAGAAGGTCGCGGACGCAAACGCCACAGGCGCGTTTGTGTCGCCGTCTACCGGGATTGCCCTGCCGACCGTTTGTCCGATTAGCCTGTCGCCCTGCCCTTTGAAAACCGGCAATATAGTGCCGGACGAAGGCTTTTGCCCCGAATGCGGCGTACTAATCGCATCGCTCGGTGCGAACGTGCCGGTGCTGAATACGGCGCGGACGCCGTACTTGGTGGACACCGCCGGGCGTGAGTATCCGCTCCGTGTCGGCGACAACTTGGTCGGGCGCGAGGGCGCAGATGTCGTCCTGCCCGACAAGAGCGTTTCCCGTAGGCACGCGCAGTTCGACGTTCAAAAAAGCGGCGCGGTCACGCTAACCGAACTCGGCAGTACCAACGGCTCCCGGCGCGGCGCAACTCCGCTCGTGGCCAACCAAACCGTTGCGCTTTCCGACGGCGACGAACTGCGCTTCGGCGCGGTGCGCCTCACGGTGCGGATTCCCGAACCGGCGACGAAAGCGATTGGGGGAAGCGTTCCGGCATCCGCCTCCGCCCCGGTAATCGCACCCAAACCGCCTGCCGCGCTTCCGTCGAAACTCGGCGTACCGACCACGGGCGCACGGCTGACCGGAACCGGGGGCAACACGCTCACCTTTGCCATCGGGCAAGCCGCGGAAACCACGGTCGGACGCAAGCCCGAAAACGCACTCATCATCACCGGTGACGCTTACGTTTCGAGCAAACACGCCGTTATCGTCTACGAGAACAACCGATACAAGGTGATTGATGTCGGCTCTACGAACGGCACGCGCTGGAACGGGCGCAAACTCCTGCCGCAAGTCCCACAAACGCTCTCGGACGGGGACGAGATTGTTTTCGGGCAAACCGCGTTTTTGTTTTCGCTATGACTCTAGAGCGACCGGGGCTATCCCGGTCGCTTCGACTCCACGCAAAGCCCGCCGAAGATCCCGTGCGACGACGAAACGGTAACGCCCGTGCCGACCACACTGTTCTCCAGATGCGTACCGGCTTTCACCGTCGCGCCATCCCAGAGAATCGAGTTGACCACGGTTGCGCCCGGTTCCACTACGGCGTTCGCACCGACAATCGTGTAGTCGCGGATTTCGCCTTCAATCCTCGCGCCCGCGCACACGACGCACGTCTCGTTGACCATCTTCGCCCCCGTCGGCAGTTCGACGTTTACCTTGCCGTCTATTACGTCACGTTGCGACTGCCGGTAAATCGCTAAATTGCCAACGTCTTTCCAGTAAGCGTTAGACGGCACGGACAACATCGGTTCGCCTGCCGCGAGTAAGGCGGGAAACACGTTGTTGCCGAAGCCGAAAAACGTGTCGGCGGGAATGTATTTGAACACCTTCGTCGAAAAAACATAGATGCCGGTGTTCGCGTTGTTGCTGAACGCTTCGCCCGGCTTCGGCTTTTCCTGAAAGCGCGTAATAAAACCGTCGTCCCCGGCAACTACGATGCCGTATTCGGACGGGTCGTCTACGGGCGTTGTGCCGAGCGTCGCAGTCGCGCCCTTCTCTTTGTGAGCGCGAACAATCGCGCCAATATCGGTGTCGGTCAAATCGTCGCCGCCGATAACGAGGAACGTGTCATCGGGCGCGTCGGCGAAAAACGCCTCGCACCGCTTCACGCCGCCCGCATCGCCCCACAGTTTATCTTCGCGGGAATAGTGGGCGCGAACGCCTTGCGCCGAGCCGTCGCCGAGCGATTCCTCGATACGGTGTCCGAGGTACTGGACGTTTACCATGATGTCGGTAAAGCCGTGCTTGCGGAGCAAGTCCACGAGGTGCCCCATCACCGGCTTTCCGACAATCGGAACCAATGGCTTGGGCAGGGAGCGCGTCAGGGGGTCAAGGCGCGAACCGATGCCCGCGCCTAAAATCATCGCTTTCATATTGTGTTTCCTGTTGTTTTGGATTGAACCGCCATGACGCCAAGAACGCCAAGTTCAGAAAAGAGAAAAAAGTAACGATACCGAAAGCCGAGCGACCACGCGGCAAGCCTCTTTCTA
>JACMIU010000320.1 GCA_014380985.1 Armatimonadota bacterium
GTACGGGCGCAAGCACGCGGCACGATGACGGTTTTCGATACCACGCTACCAGCGGAGCGTATTACCGTTTTGGGCGTCCTTAATCCCGATAGCGAGTTACACATCGTTATTAAAACTACCCCTCATAGTAACTTTATGATATTTGTCTTCGCGAGCGGGTACGATGTTGAGCAAGCCCGTAGTCTTATTGCTACATGGTATAAAGAGCGTAAGTCCGGGAACTTATGACCAACAACCGTGCCACGGCGAAAATACGCTTTTCCAAACTCTGCGCCGGGGGAACCGACAGAGGCGAAATCGTGCTGGACAAAAACGGCACGGTGCGCCTTCATACGGGGGACGATTTGCGGAACAAACTTCTGCGAACCGCCGACCGCGTAGACCGCGCCACGCTGATGTACGGCGCGACGGCGTTCATGGGGTGCGCGGCAATTGGCGCGATGCTAATCACGCGGCGTAAAACGGTTTGGGGCTATCTGTTCCTGCTACTCGCAGGGATGGTCGCCTTTGCCGGGTCAGGCATCCGGCGCGTGGCGAAAACCGCCCCGCGCCTGTTCGATACCGCGTTCCCTCAAGCCGACGTTTCCGCCGACCTGTCGCCCGAAGGCGGCTTGACCGTCACGCTCGGCACTACCACGCTCCAATTTGCGCCGGGCGAGTTTGACCCCGCCGAAGCAAGCGAGTTTATCGCCACCTTACGCGCCGGGTAGCGGCGGCGGAACCGACGCGAACGCACTGCCGAGTTCGGCGACCTGCCCCGCCGGTGTCCACGCCGCCATGCCGTTTTTCCAAACCAGCGTTTCGCGCCCGATGTCGCCGCTCGCGGTGCGGGCGGCAACCGTCGCGGCGTCAAAGGGACCCTCCTGCTTGCCCCCGATAGCCGCGTACCAAACGGCGGCGTTAGGGAGCGGAGGAGGAGCGGGCGCGGCATTCGCGTCCGGTTGCGTTTGATTCAGGTTCGCGGCGACGCGGTTGCCGAGTGCCATTCCCATTGCTAAATCCAGAGCCGGGTTGCCGCCACCGGGGTTGTTCGCCGACGCTTCAATCGCGTTCGCCGCCTGAAACTGCGTGTACCGGTTCATGTCGCCGAGGATTCCCATTTGCGTTCGGCGGTCAAGCGCGGCTTCGACTTCGGGCGGCATCCCGATATTCTCGATATTGAGTTGCATCACCTCTAAGCCGAAATCGGCGAAGTTCGGTTGCAAGGCGGTTCGCATGGCGTCGCCGATGTCGGTGTATTTCGCGGCGAAATCGTAGACAGAGATTCCCGACTTGCCGAGCCATGTCACGAACTGCGACACCACGAACGCCCGTAGCGACTCGCTGACTTCATCGGTCTCGAAACGTCCATCGGTCGAAACCAATTCGCGCAAAAGCGTCGCCGGGTGCGCGACGCGCATATTGTACGTGCCGTAAGCGCGAAGGCGAACGGGTCCGATTTCCGGGTCACGGAGCGTTATCGGATTCGACGTTCCCCACTTCAGGTTGGTAAACTGCTTGGTGGAGAAAAAGTACACCTCGGCTTTGAACGGCGAGTTAAAGCCGTATTTCCAGCCCTGAAGCGTCGAGAGAAGCGGCAGGTTTTGCGTCGAAAGCGTGTACGTTCCCGGCGGAAACTCGTCGGCGATTTGCCCCTCCGACACGAAAACCGCTTCCTGACCGGGGCGCACAATCAGTTTCGCGCCGTTCTTGATTTCGTTGTTATGCCGCTCGAAGCGATACGCAATCGTGTCGTTCGACGAGTCGAGCCATTCGATGATGTCAATAAACTGCCCCTTCAAGGCGTCAAAAAATCCCATGTTTTGCTTCCTTTCGCGTTCACGCTTTCCTATCTTTTGGACACGACAACCGGTGGAGCGGTTGCATTCACCGCGCCGTTTTCGTTTCTACCCATGTCGCCACGGTTGCCGCGACTTCCGCGCCGCGTTTGCCGAGCAGTGGCCCGACGTGGCTCATGCCTGCGTACTCGAACACATCGGCGGTTGCCCACGCCGCGACGTTGCGTGACGTTTCCGGCGATATGTCCGTGTCCTTGCCACCAATCACTACCAGCACCGGGCAAGTCGGTTTGCGGACGGCAACGCGGGCGTACAGTTCGTTCATCACCGCGCCCGACTCGTCACGCCAACCGCGCCACGCTTTTTGTATCGCCTTTTCGTCCGCGTCGGGCATCGCGGCGCGGGTTTCGGCTATCGGGCCGTTCGCCCATTTCACGACGGCAGGAAACGTTTCGGTCGGCGTTCGCGCCGACTTCACGCCCGCCGGGGGGACGCTGTTGACCAGCACAATCGCCGACGCTCGCACCGTTTCGGCAACCTTCAGCGCGATAATGCCGCCCATGCTCGCGCCGACCAGTACCACGGGTTCCTTATTCGGAAGCCAACTTTTCGCCTGTGCCACGTAATCGGCGAGCGTAGTTTTCGCCAGTCCGTCCGGTGCGGGAAGCAGGTCTTTAGCGATTACGCCCATGCCCCGGCGTTCCAAAACGGGCTTCCACGAGTGATATTCCCACCCGCCGCCACCGGCTCCGTGAATCAATATTGCTTTCAAAAATCGCTCTCCGCGTTTTAGGTTCGCCCTGTAGCCTTTGGAAACCTGCTTTTGCCCAATTTTTAACGACGACATTTTTGAAACAACGGCAGTGATATAATCCCTTTTTGAAACAATATATGACTACTGACATGATCACCACCGGCGGAACCGCCAACACAGACGCAACAAGTCACTTTTCTATCGCCGACCACAATCTGTATATCAACCGCGAACTGTCGTGGCTCGCCTTCAACAAGCGCGTTTTAGAGGAAGCGCAGGACGACCGCCATCCCTTGCTGGAGCGCATCAAGTTTCTCGCCATTTTCGGCTCGAACTTGGACGAGTTTTACATGATTCGCATTTCCGGGCTTCAGGCACAGCGCACGGCGCGAATGTCGGATGTCGCGCTGGACGGCTTGACGCCGAGCGAAGCGTTGGAGCAGATTGGCGTCACCGTGCGCGAGCTACTTTCCGATGCCGAAGATTGTCGGCGGCATCTGACCACGCTTCTGCGCCGCGAGCGAATCGAAGTGTGCCATTTCTCCGATCTGTCGCCCGACGAACAGGCATACCTTGCCACGTACTTCCAAGACGAGATTTTTCCGATATTGACGCCGCTTGCCGTGGACACCGGGCATCCCTTTCCGCACATCTCGAACCTATCGCTGAATCTTGCGCTGGTAGTGCGCGATCCCGGTTTCGGCGAACGCTTCGCCCGCGTCAAACTTCCGGCGACCCTGCCGCGCTTCGTGCCGCTTCCCGCTCACCTTGCCGCGCAAGGGGAAGGCAACACGGATAACCTTCATGCCACCGTGCGCTTCGTCTATATCGAGGATGTGGTTGCCTACTTCGCGGCGTCCTTATTTAGCGGCTTGCAGTTAGTTGCCGCCTATCCGTTTCGCGTCACGCGCAACGCCGACTTCGATATTCAGGAGGACGAAGCCGGGGACTTGCTACGCACGATTGAAGAAGGGGTACGCGAACGGCATTTCGGGTTTGTCACGCGCCTCGAAATCACGCCGGGAATGCCGGGGCGCATCCGCGATTCGGTTATCGAGGGTTTGGAGATGGACACGCGCAATGCCCTTGTCCTGCCGATTGAGGCGATGGCACTGTCCGACCTGATGGAATTAAGCCGTGTGGATCGCCCCGACCTGAAGTTTCTCCCGCACGTGCCGCGTATCCCGCCCGCCCTGCGTTCCGGCGAGGAGATATTCTCGCTTATCGGGCGGCAGGATGTGCTTTTGCACCATCCTTACGAGTCGTTCGCGCCGGTCACGTCCCTGATTGAAGCGGCATCCCGCGACCCGCACGTCCGCGCCATCAAGCAAACGCTGTACCGACTCGGACCGAACTCGCCGCTGACGCCCGCGCTGATTGAAGCCCGCGACGGCGATACGCAGGTCGCCGTGCTGGTCGAACTCAAAGCGCGGTTCGACGAGGAAAACAATATCACGTGGGCGCGGCAACTCGAAGCGGCGGGCGTTCACGTGGTTTACGGGTTAATGGGCTTGAAAACGCACTGCAAGGTGCTTCTGATTGTTCGCAAGGAGCCGGGCGGCGCGATTCGCCGCTACTGCCACTTCGGAACCGGCAACTACAACGCGCTGACGGCGCGATTCTACACCGACTTCGGCTTGCTCACGTCCGACCCCCAACTTGCCGCCGACGCGACCGACCTGTTTAACTACCTGACCGGTTACTCGCGGCAGAAAGTGTTTCGCAAGATTTTGGTCGCGCCGGTCAACCTGCGCGAACGCTTAACCGCGATGATTGAGCGTGAGATTCGCAACGCGGGAGAGGGCAAACTGGCGCGATTGTTTTTCCAGATGAACTCGCTCGCTGACCCGCAGATGGTGGAACTCCTGTACCGGGCATCGCAAGCCGGAGTGCGCGTGGATTTACTGGTGCGCGGCGTCTGCTGTTTGCGTCCCGGCGTTCCCGGCGTGTCGGAAAACGTGACCGTGACCAGCCTTGTGGGGCGTTTCTTGGAGCATTCGCGCTGTTATTATTTCGAGAACGCGGGCGACCCTTTGCTGTACATGGGTTCCGCCGACCTGATGACGCGCAATTTAGACCGCCGTGTCGAAGTCGTCTTCCCAGTCGAGAAGCCCGACCTGCGCGATTATGTCAAGTACGTGATGGAAACCATGCTCGCGGATAATACGCAGGCGCGGCGGTTGCAGTCCAGCGGATTATGGGAAAGAGTTCGCCCCGACGGACGCAAGAAGCGTGTGGATGCACAGGCGATTCTGTTGCGGGGCGAGCGGGAGCCGGGGATGCGCTCCTCCAAAAAAAGATAGATGCTTGCAGAGCGACTTGCAAAGCCAATCGCCGCGTGTTAAAATGCGTCGTATCACGAAAGCGATTGGAGTGGTGGCTGAGTGGTCGAAAGCGACGGTTTGCTAAACCGTTGTAGGCCTTAAAATCTACCTCGGGTTCGAATCCCGACCACTCCGTTTGTTGGTACGCGCCGCGTTTTCCCGTTTCATCCCGCGAAAACCGGCGCGTGTTTGTTTCAAAAGGACACCGCCCGTTATGCGCCGCGCCTCCCTGTTTGCCTTGCTTGCCGCTTTTGCCTTGACCGTACCGCTCGCGGCTTCCGCGCAAACGCGCACCGATATTTCCCCTGCCACGGTGCAGTATCTCGCCTTGCGCCGCGCATCGCCGCCGACCTCCGGGTTGACCCTCGCCGCACTCGCCGTTGACCCCAAACTGTACCGAAACCAAACGCTGGAAATCTCCGGCAAATTGATAGGAACCTGCTCCGCCGAAGACAACCTGACACGCCTGATGCTACAAACCGACACCGCCGGAACGCTGTCGCTGACCGTATCGCGCCTTCCCGAATGGGTGCGCTCCGGCGAACGGCTCCGCGTTCTGGTAATCGTCACCGCGCCCGAAGACGGCGACGAGGACACGGTGGAAATCGGTGTGCCGGAAATGGAAGTAGTCGCGCTAACGTCGGCGTGGGATTTGTCGGCGATGGAGAAGCGCGAACGGATGAGTAAGCAAGCCCAACTCGCCTACAACAACGCGGTAAAAACGGCGAAGCGAGGCAGAAGCGGCGCGGCACGTCCTCAGCCGAAAGCACTGTCATCGCGCAGTGTTTCCGCGCCCTCGTACAGTTCTTCCACCGCGAACGCCCTATCGCAAACCGCGTCCGCCGCATTCCCCGCGTATAAAGCCTTCATCCAATCGTGCAACCGTCGCTTGACCGATGCACAGGCGAGCGACATCACATGGGCGGTGCTTCGCTACTCCGAAGCCCTCGACACCGACCCGCGCCTCGTGGTCGCGCTGATTATCGCCGAATCGGACTTCGATAACAACAGTGTTTCGCGTAGCGGGGCGCGGGGCTTGGGGCAACTGATGCCGGGAACCGCCCGCGATATTTCCGCGAGAACCGGCTTGACAAACCCGTATGACCCGGTGCAAAACGTCGCCGGTTCGATTTGGCTTTTACGCTCGCACCTTGATAAATATAGCGGGGGCAAGGCGATGGGGGACATTTCCACCAAGCATATCGGTCTTGCCCTTGCCGCCTACAACGCGGGCCCCGGCGCGGTGAAAAAATACGGGGGCATTCCGCCGTACCGCGAAACGCAGAACTACGTGAAAAAAATCAACCGTATCTACCGCGAACTCTGCGGAATACCGGAGTGACATCATGATTTGCGCGGTTCACGCCGTTATCGGCGCGGCACTCGGCAAGGCGGCGAAGCATCCGGGCAAGGCATTTGTCGCCGGAGTCGCGTCGCACCTGATCGGCGATTTAACGCCGCACAAAGACCTGCCCGCCAAAGTCGAAACCCCGCTTCTCGCGGTAACGGTGCTACTCATACTGCTACGGTTCGGCTGGAAATCGCCGGAGTTCTGGGGCGCGTTCGGTGGGTTCGCGCCTGATTTTGAAAACGCGGCGTGGATGTGGGGCATCACGAAACCCGAAGATTGCCGCTTCCCGTCGCATATCGGAAACGGCAAATATCACGCCCCCGCGCTTCGCACCGCCGCGCCGCAACTGCTTCTGGTGGTGCTTTGCCTTTACTACCTGCTTCGCCCCGCCAAGAAATAGGTTGTCCCGTTCGCAGCATTCGACAAAAAAACGCCCCGTGTACTTTTTGAGTACACGGGGCGTTTCGCTCTTTACGTTCTTACGAACTTAGAACTTAACCGAGAGTTGCGCAGAGGCGATGCCACCGTTGCCGGTCAATCGGTCGAAACCGGTGCCGCCGTCGGTGTAATCTACGATCTGGTACAGCAGCTTGAACGCGGTGCTGGAATTGACCGTATAACCGTAGCCGATGTTGTAGAAGATTTCTTCTGCTTCACCGCGGTTGCCGAGCGACTGGTTGAAACGTAGCACATCATAGGTGGTATATTCCACGCCGAAGTCAACGTTCGATGTAGAGGTCAAGCCGTACTTCAAGCCGACCTTGAAGTTGGTAATTTCGTCGTCTTCGCCTAAACCACCCCGAAGGGCAATAGCATCTTCGTCATAACCGCTGTAGAACTGTCCGCCGCCTTCGATCGACAAACCACGTCCCAAGCGATAGCCGAGATTGAAATACGGTCCCTTGATGTCGGTCGGGTTTGTCCATGAACCGAGGCGTCCCCAGTAACCGGGTGCTCCGTACAGGGTTCCGATTTCGCGATAGCCGCCGAGGATGTTGAAGTTACCGAACGCATAGGCGAGATTCACGTCCCATTGTCCGTTGCCTTCGTCGGTGCGCGTGTCGCTTCCTTGCTTGGTATCCGATTTCGTTCCCGAAGCATTGATACCGATACCGGAAACCGACCCGGAAAAGTCAACGCCATATACGTAAACGCGGTCGAACGAAGCACGGTTGTTCGGGTTGGCGAATCCGGCAGGAATCCCAGCTTGTTGCGAACCGGCAAGCGCGATATACGTCGCGCCGATGGTTCCGTAGCGAGGTACACCGAAGGTCGCACGCGCACCGGCGAGTTGCTCAACCGCCATCGCGCCGTTCACGTTCGGGTTGATGCTCGATTGACGGGGGCGATTGTATGCACCCGCACCACCGCCATTGAGACCCGGCGCAAAGTTGCGCGAGTTGGCGAACGGGGAGTAGGACGCACCGGCATACAAACCGTAGTTGTTATCGTTAGCGATAACGCCGTTCAGGTTGCTGACGTACTTGATAGGGTCAATCTTCGCGGCGAACGCGGTGATCCCAACCGGACCGAGGTTCAGGTTTACTTTACCGCCGTCCATCGGAATATCGCCGAGGTCGGTTTTGCGGTTGTAGAAGTACA
>JACMIU010000321.1 GCA_014380985.1 Armatimonadota bacterium
CTGTTGCGCGGCAGGATCAGTACGGCATCGGGCGAATCGGCGTCAACGAGTTCGGTGTTGCCGGACGCCATCAGTGCGCCGAGCATTTCCTCGCTGTCCACCAAGTTTTTCGGACAACCGAGGGAAATCAGCCCTATTCGTGTTTTCGCGGTCGCGGTCAAGTGGCAAAAATCTTTCTATGCGGGTTCTATCAGGGCAAGTGCCTAACAAACAAAAGCCGCCTGTCGGCGGCTTCGTCTTTGGTAGTATACGGCACAAAATGGCACGTGTCAAAGTTCAACACGCGCTTTTTCCTGTTAGCGTCTGTTAAAAAGCCTCTACCGCCGGTTAGTGAATTGTAGCGGAGTGCCGTAATCCTGCGTTTTGAGTAGCGCGATAACCGCCTGTAAATCGTCGAGTTTTTTGCCGGACACGCGCACTGTGTCGGCTTGAATCGCCGCTTGCACCTTGATACCGGAATCCTTAATCGCCTTGACGACCTTTTTCACCGTTTCGGTATCCATGCCCTGTTTCACCGTTGCGGTTTGGCGCACGGTTCCTTTGCTCGCCGGTTCCACGTCGCCCAAATCAAGTTGCCGAATATCAATGCCGCGCTTATGCAGTTTCGATTCCAGCACATCCACCAGTGCCGTGAGACGCGCCTCGTTGTCGGACGTTAAAATCAGCGTCCCCTTCTTTTCGTCCAGTTCAATCTCGGAAATCGAGCCTTTGAAATCGAAGCGCGTTTCAATCTCGCGCTTCGCCTGATCTACCGCGTTCACCACTTCCGGCATATCCACTTTCGACACCACATCAAACGAACTATCACCCGTTGCCATTGTTTCTGCTCCTTCAAAACTTTGTTTGGTTTCTATTGTACACCATAGGTTCGGACGTTATTCAAACAAATCGTTTACCGGCATCGAAAAACCGGGCGCGGCGGGTTCGGCGTCGGCAACGTCGCCGCGCTTGAACGTCGCCACCGGAGTGGTCGCCCCACCGGTTTTCGTGTATTTTCGGACAATCACGGTTTCGCCGAGCAGGTCAATGTCCCACACGACTTCGGTTTCGGTCGCAAAATAATCGGCGCGTTTCGCTTCCATCTCGCGTTCCATTGCCGCACCGTAGTCGCCTTCCGAACGCACTTCAACCGCGAACACGGGCGGCGTCGGCAGAAACTTCATACCCGATGCTACGCCTGTGTAATACGAAGCGTCCGGTGAGAACGACTGGCGATGCGCCAGATCGCACAGAAAGCCTACGCCATCGGGGTATATCATCCCGCCTTTTGCGATTTTATTCCACGTTGCTAATGCCAACGCGATATTGAATGCACCTCTACCGGGCATATCCCCACTTGCCATAAATCGTTGAATCCTTCCGTTAATTATCTCCGCCTTGCCTTCCTCGCGCATCAAGGCGTCTATCAGTTCTTGTCGCGTCGGAGCGTGACCTGTGCCGTTCGTGCCGCTTCGCGCCGGGGTTTTGACCGTAGGTTTTGTTGCCGTTTCCATCGCTTTCGTTTCCTTTCTCGTCGTGTTTTCATTTTACCGCGCCGACCGTGGTAAAAATCGTGTCACAATTTTTGAAGGCGCGGCGTTTACGCGGTATCCTATCGTAGTGGCGAACCATTTTATGAACACTTTTCCCCCTGCCGCCTCGCGGCTTTCTACTCTTTTTTCGGCGGTCGCGCTTCTCGCCCTGCCGCTACTGTCCGGTTGCGGCGGCGGCGACGACAATTTTCCCAATGATTTCCCAACACCTACCCCATCTCCTTCGACCACTCCCGGCACTTCTCGCGGGGGCGCACTTGCGGACGGTTGCGGCGGAAGCGGACAAGCCCTCGCACAACCCGGCTGGCAGGTGGACTGCGCCGCGCCCGTGCAACCGACGCGCAAATGGACGGTGCTACTTTACATGAACGGCGCGAACGATTTGGAAGAATATGGCAACCTGAACCTGAATCAAATCGAGAAGTTCGGCGGCGACAGCAATGTCACGTTTGTCGCGCAGTTCAAGCGGATCAAAACCACCAACTCGTATGACGATGCCTCGGACGGCGACTGGGTAGGCGGACGGCGCATCGTGGTGCGCCGCGATAACAACACCGACGCCGTGACCTCACCGGTGATTTCGACCCGCGCCGACCTCGATATGGGCGATCCCGAAACCCTGAAAGCGTTCGTGAAGTGGGGGACCGAAACATTCCCGGCGGAGCGATACGCCATCGTGCTGTGGAACCACGGCGCGGGTTGGCGTTCCCGTGCCGCGTCGTCGGAAATCGCAAGGAACCCGGTCACACGCGGTTTCTCCTACGACGACGAAAAAGACACGCACATTGACACCATCGAACTGCCCGCCGCGATTGATTTAGGCGCGGGGCGCAAGTGGGACTTGGTGGCGTGGGACTCGTCGCTGATGCAGATGGTCGAAGTCGCGCACGAAATCAAGGACAAAACAAACTGGATTGTCGGCTCTGAGGAATCGCCGCCCGGACGCGGCTACCCTTATGACCGCTGGGTAAACCGGCTTTTGGAAAACCCCGACTCCGACGGTCGCATTGTCGGCGAAACTATCTGCGACGCCATGATTGACGGCTACGGCGTAAACTCGAATATCACCGAGTCGGTGCTGGACGCGTCGAAAATCGCCCCGCTGACCGCCGCCCTGAATAATTTCGGCGCGGTGCTTTCCTCCGCGCAAGGCACGCACGGCGTACAAATCGCCGACGCCCGCGAAACGTCGGAATCGTACTCCGACGAGTACAACACCAACAAAGACCTGCTGGATTTCGTGCGCCTCGTGAAAGAGAAGGTGGACAACGAAGCGGTGCGAGCCTCGGCAACGGACGTGGAGAACGCCGCCCGCGCCGCTATCGTCAAAAACGTCAACGGCAACGATCACCCGAACTCGGAAGGAATCGCGCTGTATATTCCGACCCCGAACGCCTACCGGCGCAACGATATTTCACAGGCAAACGGCTTCGGGCAACGGTACACCGAACTCCTGTTTACGCAGGACGCCCCGAACTGGCAATCGTTCCTGACATCGGGCCCACCGTAACCCCCTACCGCCCGAATCGCCCGCGCTTGACACTCAGGCAAGCGCGGGTTAGTTTTTTCCTGTTCAACACGCAATAATTTGCCGAAAACTAAACTACCACTACTGGACACAAGGTAACTGAAAATGCTTAAAGTTTTGGCAATTGTCGGGCGTATCCTTTTGGTGCTCATTCTCTCGATTGTGATATTTGGCTTCGTCTGCAACATAGTTGATCGTGCAAAAACGGAGAAGTTAAAAAAGGCAATCTACGCCGAGTGTAGTCAAGGCACAACCTATTCCGAGTACCGGACGGCTTTGTACGACAAGTTCGATTTTTACTACGTAGAAGATTGGGAAAAGTCGGACAAGACACCTAACGGGCGATCCGTTGCGGCGGTCTCACAGAATATGTGTTGTACTTGGGATTTTCTGATTCCCTTCGAGTACGATCTATTTGTAACCGGCGAGTTCACGGACGACCAGCGGCTTCAAACCATCACCATCCAAAGACGGGTTCACGGGTTTTAGCGGGTTCGGCAGGAGGTTCGTTTCATCTACAA
>JACMIU010000034.1 GCA_014380985.1 Armatimonadota bacterium
CGCAGGAAACCGGCACGATCTCGTACACCGATTACCTATCGCAAATCCTGACGCGCCCCGGCTCCGCGTCGCTCGTCGTTATCGGCGCGGGAGAAGCCGGGTATACGATGAATGCCAAGGAGCAGGACGACCCCGAATGGCGCGACCGGATTCCATCCGTCTACCAAACGCGACGCTTCGGGCGAATCACGGTAATCGCGCCGCGTCAAACCGCCGTTTATAATTCCCGCCTGCGCCCCGTGACATCAGACGAAACCGATTTTTACGCCGCGTCCTATGAGTTGCCCCGGTTTTTGCTGGCGACGTTCACTAAAGCACAGTGGCAAAAAGCGGCGTCGCCCGAAGGTATCGGCGCGGGCGATTTGACCGGCGAGCAAGCGACGCTTTGGGAGAGGATGATTCCCGAACCGTTCGCGTACAAGCGGCGACCGGCAGAGGGCGCGGAATCAGTGCGACGATTGAGCGCGGCGGAGCGAGGACAAGTGCGCTTTCGTTTGAAACTGTCGGCGCAACTGCGGGCGCAATCGGTGACGTACCCTGATAGCAGTTTCACGATTATCCGCGACAAGCAAAACCCGCTTAAAGACGCGCAAGACCGCGCTACGGTTTTGCAAGCGGACGCACCGGAAATCGCCGAGTTCGCGCCCCCGCCGAAGAAAGACGACATATCGGACGAGCAGGGCGAATGGCGGTTCGGGCAACTCGTGGTCACGAAATCGGCGTACCGGGCAAAGCCGACCGACCTTCGCCTTGGCGACACGCCGCGTGTCTCGCTCGCGCCCCCGGAAGGTGGCAAGCCGCTCACGGTCGGAATTGTCGTGGAGCGTCTGCGCGTGGCGACTGGCGTGGAGGTTTACGTGCATAAACGCCTCGCCGGGTTTGTCGTGCGCGGCGGCGTGGTGAAAAGCGACGAAATCTATCCGGCGGGCGATGTGCTGGCGGCAATCGCGTTCGCTTCGGAAAGCACCGTGCGCCGGATGCCCCCCGCCTATAGCGACGACGCGCCGCTTTTCGTGCTGACCCGCGATCTTGAACCGGTCGGGCGGCAGGTGGGACGCATCAGCGCATGGCTCAAAAAAAGCCGCAAACCCGGTAACGACGCGGCAGAGGTTGCCATGAAACAGATAGCCGCAAGCGACCCCTTGCCGCTTTTGCGATTCGACGCCGACGATGCGTTCGCGTTCCCTCAAGCGTGGCGCGACCGACTGAACGCCGCGATTCGCGCCGACGAAAACGCAGGTTATTTCGGCTTCGCGCTACAGCAAATCGAACTATCCGCCGAACAACAGAAAAAGGTATTGGCGGCAATCGCCAAGCGCAACGAACGCGAAAATCAGAGCATGGCGGAAGGCAGTAGCGGCGATTATCGCGTGTCCAGTGCGAAACTGTTCGCCTTGGCGCAACCGAGCAGTTCTTATAAAGTGCCGGAAGAATCGTTTCTCGGTGGCGAAATCGGCGCACGTAATCTGGGTGTATATGGCAATTGGTTGCCGCCCGTTCCTGCCAAGCCCGAACTTGCCCCGGTGACAACCGCGAAACGCGCCCTGCTTCTGAGCGCGGATAGCGAAGAATCGGCGCGGCAATCTGTGCGAATCGCCAAACGCGCCGGGGCGTCCGCGCTGTGGCTTCGCGGTAGTACTCCGGCGATTCTTTCTGCGGCGACACAGGAAGCGGGGGGCGAACTGCCGGTGCTTGCCGTGGTTACGCTTTTGGACGCAACAATCGCCCCTGCGAACCTGCCCCGCGACGCCGACCTGTTCGGCGAACCGTCGGACACGTTGCTTACGCCGGACGATGCGGCAGTAGTTGCTTGGGTGACGAACCGGCTTTTGTACCTTGCCGCCGTACCACGTCTCGCGGGCATCGTCTTCGAGAACGTTTTGCCCGATGGATACCGGGGCGCAAGCACCGACCGCTACGGCAGTAGCAACGGCTGGACAGGCGGTAACGACGAAACCGGGTGGGGCTACACGAACGCGGCACGTCGCCGATTCCTGCGCGACCACGGAGCCGACCCAGCCGACCTGATTCCTCCGGGCAACACCGGGCTAAACGAACCATACAGCGAAACCGCGGCGTTCGGGGCGGACGAAACGTTGGCTAAAGAATGGGAAAACGCCCGGCGCGACAGCATCCCCGCGTTACTCATGGCGGCGCGAAACGCGGCAGGGAAAATGCCGGTGTATCTCGCGGGCGAAGCGAAGTTCGATGGCGGACTGAAGGTGGAACTCGATACTGCTGTGTTTTTCGCGGCTTGGGACGGCACGGGCGAGCCACCTATAAAGGACTTGTACCGGGGAACGTGGAACAAAATCCCGACATTGCCGGACGCGAAAACCGGCGCGTTCGTCGCCGTCGTGTCACCGCGCACCGGTTTGGCGGGAACCGAACTGCTGACACGCACAAAGCGCACCGATACGCCCACCCTCACGGTGGTGGATTGGTCGGTGCGAACCCTGGCGGAAATCGAAGCCGAACTAAAACGGCAGAAAGCGGCAACGCCGTAAACGTCGCCCGGCGTGGTACTATGAAAACCGTGAACCGTCTTTATCCCGTCGTTGCCGCCTGTGTTTTCGCGCTTCCCCTCGCACCCGCCGGGGCGCAATCTACCACGAAAATGACTATTCAAGCCTCAGCACCAACCCTGCAACGCGGTTCCACCGGCGACGACTACAAAGCCGGGTCGCTGTACGGGCAGGTGTTGGGCAAAGACTTCGGAACCGCCTCCGGCGACTTCGCGCAGTATTCGTTCCGCATGGAAAAAGCGGCAAGCCCGGCGTTTCTCCACCTACGCTATGCCCGCGAAACATCCGGTTCCAGCAACCTGCGCGTGACTTTGGACGGCAAGGATTGCGGCTATCTCGCATTGCCCTCCACGGGCGGTTGGGGCGATAGGGGCGAGCAGTTCCAGGTCGCGTCGCTCCCATTCGGCACACTCGGCGCGGGAAACCACACCCTGCGCGTGACCGCCGAACACCCCAAAATGCCCGCGCCGCGCTTGCAACCGGGTGTGCCGGTGCTGGATTTGGTCGGCAATCGCACCGACAAAAACAGCGTCGGGCATGGCGTGAATGTCGCTCTGTACACGGGAACGCCCTCGCGTTTTTTTTACTCGACGTACAACCTCGGCAACGTTTTCAGCGCGGTAGACGGCGCGACCCTGCGCTGGTTCCCCGATTATTGCGTGGTAGACCCGAAGGGGGGCGGCGGCGCGTTGAACGTCAACCTCGATCAGTTCGTGATTAGCGGCGAACCCGGCGGCGTCCCGACTGTCGCCGAAAAGAACGACGCGGTCGAAGAGCAACGGCAGGTTTGCGTCACCAAAAACGACGTAACGGTTTCCCGCGTTCTGCTAACGAATCGAACCGGCAAAAGCGTCATGCACCGCATCACGGTTGCCGGGGACTGCCGCGCTTCCGTGGACTACCGGGGGCAACCGGGCGGCGCGAAAACCACGCGCCGGGACGGTGATACCATTCTCCTGTCCGACAGGAACGCCTTCCCCGATGTTCTCAAAAACGGTTTGGTGATGGCAATCGGCGCGTCCGTTCCTCCGGTTTCGGCAGACACCGCGACACCCGGCGCGTACCGTTTAGTCTACGAAATCTCGGTTCCGGCGAACGCCACCGAAGTAGCCACGTTCGCCTGCGCGTTCGCCCGCGACGAAGCATCGGCAAGCAAGAATCTTGCCGAAACCCTGCGCGAAAGCGATCCGGTAGCGAAAAACCGAACCGACTGGCGAAACTTCTACGACTCTGAGATTCCGCAATTCACCTGCTCCGACGAAGGCTTGAACGAACTGTATGGCTTGCGCTCGTTCTTGCTCAAGTTTACGTCGTCGGGCGGGGACTTGGGCTACTTCAAGTATCCGGTGGTGATGGAAGGGCGGCAGGAGTTCCAAACGTATTGTTGCTACAGTGCGCCGTTTATGGCGTTCGACCTCAACTGGAACCGCGACCCGATGGTCGGCTTCGGTCAACTCGCCAACATGGAAACCGTCGCCTACGAAGACGGGCGTTTCCCATGGTACAGCACGCCGCAAACGAACCGCGTCCCGCTCGATCATGCCTCACGGAGCGGTCAATCGCTCCTGCCGACCACGACGTGGAAGTTTTACCAGATTCATGGGCGCAAGGATTTAATCGCCAAACTGTATCCCACGATGAAGAAAAACGCCGACTGGTGGATTCGGGATAGAGACGCCGATGGCAACGGCTTATTCAGCATTGACCATCAGCTCGAAACCGGCATGGACGACCTTGACCGCCGCTGGAAAACCGCAAAGCCGTCCCGCTACGAGGCGATTGATGCGACCAGTTACACGATTCTGAACCTGGAAGCCGTGGCGAAAATGGCGCGACTCCTCGGCAACAAGAAAGACGCCGACTACTACAAAGGCTACGCGGATAAAGCAACGCGGGCATTGCAAACCGTGATGTGGGATCCGTCGCTTCAGCGTTACCGCGACCGCAACCCCGACACCGGCGAGATGGCGGATTACAACTCGATAACGATTTTCTACCCGATGCTGACGGGTGCAATGACCAAACAGAACCTCGGCATTATAGGGCGATACCTGACGAACCCCGCCGAATATAAAACAAAGTTCCCCGTTCCCGCGCTGTCGCAAACCGACCCGGAATACGATCCCGAACGCCGCTACTGGGCGGGGCTAACGTGGCCCGCTACCAATTCGCACGTCGTGGACGGCTTCGCGGAAACCGCGAAGCGTTTGGATCGTTCGCAAATGAGTGCCGCCGGTGAACTGTTCGGGCGCGTGGTCGCGCTTCACCGGCAACCCCGCGCCGACTTTTACGAGCATTACCATCCCGAAACCGGCAAGCCTTTAAGCGGGTTCCGCGACTATATGCACTCTTGGTGGATCGAAACGATTGTGCGGCAGGTCGCCGGGATGGAAGCACAGGACGACGGCTCGCTGGTGATTGACGCGCTACCAATGAACACGAAGTTCTACGCGCTTCGCGGCGCACCGTATCGAGGGCGCAAAATAGACGTGCTTTGGAACGATGCGAAAGCGGGGAAAGGGCTAACCGTGCGGTGTGACGGGCGCGTTGTTTGCCGCGAACCGGCGTGGAAACCGGGCGACGCCCCGGTTAAAATCACGGCGCGGGAACTGTCGGCGAAACCGTAACCATCGCCACGTGCGGTACACTAAGCGCGAAATGAGTACCGAACCTTCCGTTGTTGCCCTTCGCGCCGTGTCCGCCCTTGATGGTCGCTACGCCGACGCTACCGCACCATTGTCACCGTTCTTCTCCGAGTTTGCCCTGATGCGCTACCGGGTGCAGGTCGAAGTCGCATGGCTCGAAACGCTCGCGTCCGAACCGAGCATTCCCGAAGTGCGCCCTTTGACCGGTGAGGAAACCGCGTTTCTTCGCGCTATCGTGTCGGGCTTCGACAACGGCGACGCCGAGCGTATCAAGGAGATTGAGCGTGTCACGAACCACGATGTCAAGGCGATTGAGTATTATTTGAAGGAGCGTTTGACGCCCGGTTCGCTTGCGGGTTTGACCGAGTGGATACACTTCGCCTGCACATCGGAGGACATCAACAATTTAGCGTATGCCCTGATGATGAAAAACGGCATCGAGACCGTGTGGCTTCCCCGTGCCGATGAACTGGTTTCCGCTGTGGAAGCACTTGCCCATGACACCGCCGCCGTCGCGCTTCTCGCCCGGACGCACGGGCAAACCGCGTCCCCAACGACGCTGGGCAAGGAATTAGGCGTGTTCGCGCACCGGTGGCGACGCGCTTTGCGGCATATCGCGGCGCAGGAATATCTCGGCAAAATGAACGGCGCGGTCGGTGCATTCAATGCGCACGTCGTTGCGTACCCGGACGCGCCGTGGCAGGAGATTTCGCGTCGCTTCGTCGAAGGCTTGGGCTTGGTTTACAATCCCGTCACCACGCAAATCGAACCGCACGACTATTTAGCCGAACTGTTTCATGCGCTGGTGCGCTTCAACAATATAACGCTCGATTTCGACCGCGATATGTGGCAATATATTTCGATGGGCTACTTTGGTCAGAAGAAAATCGCCGGGGA
>JACMIU010000322.1 GCA_014380985.1 Armatimonadota bacterium
AAGAGCCACCATCGGAAAGTCCTTCAGCAAATTGCCGGGCTGTTCGCGCTCGTGTTCGCCGTGTTCGCCGTCAGTGCTTCGCTTCATCACCACGACGGAAACGTGAAGTCTACCGGTGTCGTAGCGTCGCTGATGTCGGCATTACCCGTTAATCTCGACGCGAACACCATATCTGTTGCAACACATTTGCCCGACACCGCGTCAAGTACTGTCGGTTGCGGACACTGTGACTGGATGGCGACCACGGTACGTTTGACTCCGCCGGTATCCTCGTTTGCGTCAACTACTTTTTCCCGCGTCGCGCCTTTGCGGCTTACCGTTCGCCTTGCCTCGCTCTGCGCTATTGCGGCTCCTCGTCGTGGCTTACGTGCGCCCCCTGCCTTTCAACACGCTTAGTTTGGTGCAAGTGGCGCGGTGTGGTGACTCGTTACGCTACCATTTGTAGCGCATGGGTTCCTTGGTATCGCCCGCTTCGGTGAGTATTCTTCTTGCCTTCCTTGCACCGGTTTGTGTCATTTTGCCCTGACCTCCGAGAAACAGTGTGTTCCACAGAAAGGTTTGCCATGAAATTACAGGAAATGTCATGGGGCGTTGCCCCTCGCCGAGCGTTTACGCTCATTGAACTGCTCGTTGTTATCGCCATTATCGCCATCCTCGCCGCGATACTTTTCCCGGTGTTCGCGCAAGCCCGCGCCAAAGCGCGGCAAGCCGCGGACCTATCCAACGTGCGCCAAATCGGCATTGCCCTCATGATGTACGCTCAGGATTTCGACGAGGCGACCGCCCATAGCTACCACGATTTAGACCCGGATGCGACCCCGCCCGACACGATTGCCAAGTTGTACACGTGGTACGACCCGCTCAAACCCTACGTCAAGTCCGATGCTATTTTCCGCGACCCGTCTATGGACGACGATGACATGATCACGGTTTTCCCGCCGGTGGTCACGCTCGCCGACTGGAAGAAGTACCGCACGGACTATTTGATTAACGGCTTCTTCGCGCACGGTATCGCGCTCGGCGACATCAAAAGCCCGGCACAGCAGATTATGATCAGCGAACGTCATGCCGGAATCGCCTTCTTCGATTACCATGCGTGGCCTTCGGCTCCCGACGACAACTGGGAACGTGGTTTCCTTGATGGTTCCGGCTATCAAATCGGCGACGTAGACACCGGTTCACAGGTTCCCGACCCCAAAAATATCGGACGACACAGCGGGGGAAACAATTACGGTTTCGCCGATGGTCACGCTAAGTGGTTCAAGTTCACGCAAACGCTTGATAAATCGAAGCCCGTAGATGCCGTAGATAACTGGGGGATGCATAACCATGACGATATGCCGGAGAATCATTAGGAGGGGTTTGATGGAAAATATCTCGTATCCGCTCAAGCAGGGATGGCTCTATGCCACCGCTCTTCTGTTCGTAGCGGCGACGTTGACCGCGCCGATGGGTTGCTCCAAGCCGTCCGAAACGGGAGCAGGGGAAGAGGCATCGTCGAAAAAGGCGACAAATACAACACCGGCGCGTGGCGTGATGCGCAGCGGCGCACGCAATGGTAAAAAGGCGGCGCGTTAGGAGCGGCCCGGACTACCTACCCTTCTCTCAATAAACAGGGGTAGGTCGCCCGCGCAAACAAAAACGAACCTTATGAAAAATATCAACAATCTTGCTATCGGTCTAAGCCCTGTTCATGGTGTTTGGATAAATCGGGCATTTCCTGCCTTGCTTTTAACGCTACTATTTCTCCTTCCCGTTGGCGTGTTCGCTCACGTGATACAGGTCGAACCGGTCGCCATTGTTTTGCGTCCGCAGGAGACATTCATCACCGCCGAGTTTTCCGGCAACGTGCAGGACATCACGCAAATACCCGGTAGCATCGTGGAACCGCAGGAGCGCACCGGGGATACCTTTACCGAATCCGCCCGCGAACGTATCGAGTCTTACATCAATGAGAAGTTGGTAATCGAGCAGGGCGGCGCGATTCTTACCGGCAAACTCTCCGACGTGCGTTACGACGACAACGTTGATCCGGCGAAGGCAAAGTTTCGTATGTCGCTTCGCTATCCGCGCCCGGAAAGTTCGCAAAACCCCGATGCGGCGAAGCAACCGATGCGGATAACTTCGACGCTGTTCAGTTATTTGCCGAATGCGATTGCCACCGTGAATGTCGGCGGGTATCAGCGCAACCTACGCCCCGGCGAGTCTACCGAAGTAGACCCGTCCGACCTTGCCGCGAACCTGTTTACCAATATCGGTAACTTCATGTATCTGGGTATGATGCATATTTTTCAGGGACCCGATCATCTGGCATTTATCTTCGGCTTGTTAATCGTCGCGCCCAACTTCCGCACATTGATCAAAGTATTGACCGGCTTCACCATCTCGCATTCGGTTTCGCTGGTACTGGTGTCACTCGGAAAAATCGAACTGCCGATGCTGTGGATAGAATTATTCGTGTACGCTACGATTATGTATGTCGGCGTCGAGAATATCTGGCGCAAGGACTTCAAACACCGTATCTGGTACGCGACTGCGTTCGGATTTATTCACGGTCTGGCGTTCGGCTCGAACCTGCGCGAAATCGGTTTGCCTGAAGGTAACGCGCTGTTCTGGAGTTTGCTTTCCTTCAACCTCGGCGTCGAGTTCGCACAGGTAATCGTTTGCGCGATCCTGTTTCCTCTACTGATGCGCTGGAAAGCCGACTCGGAGAAACGCGCCCGTCACGGTGCTATGAGATGGGAAACGGTAACGAAAGCGGCATCGCTTCTTATTGTCGCGGCGGGCGGCTACTGGATGATTGAGAAACTGCTCACTCTGCTTCCGGCAGGGAAAGCATAGGCACACTTTCTCGGCTCAAAAAACGGGTACAATCGCGCCAAAGGAATTATCAATTATGGCGGATTCAACGAATGTGGCGGCGGTATCGGGGACGTTTGCGATTGGCGGTGATATGGTTGTCAACCGGCTCGGCTTTGGCGCGATGCGGATTACCGGCAAGGGCGTTTGGGGTGAACCGGCGAACCCCGACGAGGCGATGCGCGTGTTGAAGCGGTGCGTGGAACTCGGCATTAACTTCATTGACACGGCGGATTCCTATGGACCGGAAGTGTCGGAGCGGCTGATTGGTGAGGCTCTCGCGCCGTATTCCGAAGGAATGGTAATCGCTACCAAAGCGGGGCTGACGCGGCAAGCACCTGACCAATGGCTTCCCGTGGGGCGTCCCGAATATTTGCGACAGTGCATCGAAATGAGTTTGCGCCGTTTGAAATTGGAGCGGATTGATTTGTACCAACTGCACCGCATTGACGCCAAAGTCGCCTTCGAGGAGCAGATGGAAACCTTGCGCGACCTTCAGGAGAAGGGCAAAATCCGGCACGTCGGCTTGTCGGAAGTGTCGGTCGAGGAGATTGAACGGGCGCGGAAAATCGTCCCCGTTGCGTCGGTGCAGAATCTGTACAACCTGTCGAACCGCAAAGCCGAGGACGTTTTGAACTACTGCGAGGCGAGCGATATTGCGTTTATTCCGTGGTTTCCGGTGGACGCGGGCAAACTGGCGAAGCCGGGAAGCCCCCTTGACGCCGTGTTAGCGCACCACGAGGGCGCGACCGTGGCGCAACTCGCGCTGGCGTGGCTTCTGAAGCGTTCGCCGGTGATGCTTCCGATTCCCGGCACGTCGTCGGTCGCGCACCTCGACGAGAACACGCAAGCGGCGACGCTCGAACTGTCGCAGGACGAGTTCGACGCGCTGACGAACGCGGTGGCGTAGAGGCGGCGGGAAGCGCGGGGCGACCGATTGAAGGTTCGCCCCGCGTAGCCGCTCCAAACATCCATGCGAAACATTGCCTACGGCGCGTTTGCCGCCCTTTGTCTGATGGCGACCGGTTGCCAAATGCCAATTGCCCCCGCGCAAACCGGCGCGGCAACCGCTCCTATATCGCAAATCGTGGTGTCCGGCACGGGCGAAATCATGGTTCCCCCCGACATCGCCTACATCACGCTCGGCGTCGTCAGCAAGAGCAAGACGGCGGGCGGCGCGAGCGCGGCGAACGCGACACAAACGCAAGCCGTGGTAGATGCTATCAAGCGAGCCGGTGTCAAAGCGGAGGATATTCGCACCGAAAACTATCAACTCAGTGCCGATTACGCCTACACCCGCGACGCGCAGATTTTTAAGGGGTACGTGGTGAACAACGCCGTGCGCGTCACGGTGCGCGAGATGGCGAACACGTCAAAAGTGCTGGATGCCACGGTGCAAGCCGGGGCGAACTCGGTGGCGCGGATCGCGTTCGGTATTGCGGACACCGACAAGGCGAGTGACGAAGCGTTGCAAAAAGCCATCGCCGACGCGACGCGGCAAGCGAAGGTCGCCGCGAAAGCCGCAAACGTTTCGCGCATCGAACTAATGCAGGTCACGGTCGGCGGCGACGCGCCCCCCGACAACGACTACGAGAACTATTCCAGCGACCTTTCCGCTCAACGTGTCGGCGCACGTAAACCGGTGATTCAGGGCGGACAGCAAAGCGTCGCCGTAACGGTAACGGCGCGGTTTCGGCTTCTCGGCAACGCGCCGACTTTAACGCCGTAGAGGGTACAGTGACACTATGAACATTCGCTTCCAATTCGCTCCCGTTGCCGCCCTCCTGCTCGGCTTTCTCCTGCTTGCCGCCGTGCCCGCGAAACCGGCACACGCGCAAACCGAAACCGCTACGGTGTCCGCGCCCGAAATCGTTGTATCGGGCACGGGCGAGGTGATGGTCAAGCCCGACATCGCCTATATTTCGCTCGGCGTCGTGTCGCGCAACAAACTGCCCTCGGTCGCCAGCAACGCGAACGCGACACAAACCACGGCGGTTATTAAGTCGCTCAAGAAGGCGGGAATCGCTGACGCCGATATTCGCACCGAAGGGTACTCGCTTGTCGCCGATTACGACTACGCCAATAACAAGCGTACCTTCAAAGGCTACGCCGTCCGAAACACGGTAAGCGTTACAGTGCGTGAGATTGGCAAAGCGGGAAAGGTGTTGGACGCGGCACTGCTTGCCGGAGCAAACAACGTGGGCGGTGTTTCGTTCGACATTGCAGACGCGACAAAAGCCGAAGAAGAAGCGTTGCAAAAGGCGGTTGCCGATGCTACCCGGCAAGCAAAACTCGCCGCGAAAGCCGCGGGAATCGAAAATATTCGGTTAAGGCAACTTACCGTTGGCGCAAGTTATGAGGGAGGAGGCGCAGGGTACGAACGAAACTATGGTGGCTTCGCGGCAAACCTCGCGCCGACACCGATACAGATCGGTCGCCAAAGAGTGTTTGCGACGGTGACGGCGCGGTACACCATCATTGGCGGTACGCCCGCTATAACGCCGTAAACGCGGTACACTAAGCCCATGAACTCCCAAATGCGTTACATTCGCCTCGGCATAGTGGCTATCGCCATCGTCGGGGGCTACTTTTTCTCGAAGAACCGCCCAAAGCCAGCACCTACCAACACGGGGCAACCGACGCGCACGGCGTCCGACCGAGATAGCCGCACGGGACGCACCGACCGCGCCACCTCCACCGGCGCGGGAGAACCGACGCCGGACAGTGAGTTTTGGACGCGAGACAGTGTGCCGGGAGCCGCGCCAAGCACCGGGAATGTCGCCGGAATCGGTTGCTGGAATATCGAATGGTTTTCGCTCGATGCCAAGAACCCCCGCGCCGACTCGGACGTTGATCGAATGGCGACGATTATAAAGCAGTCGGGGATGGCGGTCATCGGCTTGGAGGAAATCTCCGGCGAACCCGCGCTCGCCGCGCTTACGGAGCGGTTGCCGGGCTGGAAGTACACCATCGGAACCACCGGGCGACAGCAAAAGTGTGCGATTATCTGGGACTCGTCCCGCGCCGAAGTCGGGCGGGCGTTCGAGTACCTCGACATCAACGACGGCATCGAGAAGGGCGAGGGCAACCTGCGTGCGCCGTTGGTCGCGCCGGTCAAAATCGGCAACTTTGATTTCCTCTTTACCGTGGTGCATCTCAAAGCGATGTTCGAGCCGGAAAACTTGGCGGCACGGCGCAAGCAACTGTCGCGCCTTCGCGCCCGGCTTAGTGAAGAAGCGAAGAAGCGAAACGATTCCGACGTTATCGTGGTCGGCGATTTCAATGATTTCGCGGGTTCGGTCGCTCTGAAGGAACTCACGGCGCGGCAGGGAACTTCCGGCTATCTTATCACTGGGGCGCGGCTACCAGACAACGTTTCGACATATATTCCGAAAAGCGGGCGCATTGATCATGTCGTGGTGTCGTCGCCGGGCGTGTCGCAGGAGCAGTGGGACGGACAGGGATACGTTTTCCCGAAGCCGACCAAAGCCGACCGCAAACTGTATTTAGAAACCGTGTCGGATCATTTACCGACATGGGCGAACTTCCGAACCGATAAGGACAACGATTAATATGAAACTACTACTGATTGCCGCTATAGCGATAGCGGGATGGGGAACCGTTATGCCGAAAAGTGCCAACGCGCAGGAAGATACCGCACCGTCCGTGTTTCCGAACAAAGCAACGATTGCCGTGACAGGAACCGGCGAAGTGTCGGTGACGCCCGATATTGCCCGTATCACCGTGGGGGTGCAGACGCGGGGCAAGGATTCCGCCGTCGCCGCCGCCGAAAACGCGACGCGAACTGACGCGGTGATTAAAGCCGTTCGCGCTCTCGGTGTGGCGCAGAAAGACATACAAACCGAAGGCTACAGCATCTACCCGCAGTTCGATTACCAGAAGCAACCGCCGGTGCTGACCGATTATCAAGTCAGCAATTCGGTGCGAATCACCGTGCGGAAACTCGCGGATGCGGGCAAGATTTTGGACGCCGCGCTAAAAGCCGGGGCGAATGTCGCCGGGGGAATCGAGTTCGACTTGTCCGACCCGCAAAAAGCGCGGGACGAAGCGATGGCGAAAGCGGTCAAGGACGCCGTGCGAAAAGCGAAACTGATGGCGAAAGCGTTGGACACGACGCGAACCCTGACGCTTCTCGAACTCTCCGAGGGCGTGGCAAGCGATTACCAACAACCGCGCCCGATGCTGGGAATGGCGATGGCGCGTGAGGCGAAAGCCGCCCCGACGCCGATTGAGGCGGGACAGACCAAAATCACCGTGAGCGTCACGGCGCGATTCGGTTTCGAGTAGCGTGTTTTTTCTTGACAGCACCCGCGCCGCGTGATACAACAACGTTCGGCGAACCCGCAAGGGATTGCCGAACTTTGCATCTGTAGCTCAGTGGATAGAGCATTTGGTTGCGGTCCAAAAGGCCGGGGGTTCGAGTCTCTCCAGATGCACTGACTTAAAAACGCGGCGCGAAAGTTTTACCTTTCGCGCCGCGTTTTTGTGTTTGGCAGGTGTATGGCTTTTGTCATAGGGGTACACCTTTCTTGTCGCAACCGAACCGGGTTGCGTGTCGAAGGAGAAAATACCCATGTTTACCAATCGAATTATCGCCGGGCTGTTTAGTGCGGCAACCGTATTTACGGTGTCTAACGCCTACGCGCAAACCCCGTCCGCGCAGGACAAAACCTTTATGGTCAAAGCGTGTCAGGGAAACCATGCCGAAATCGCGGCTGGCAAACTCGCACTGAAGAAGTCGCAGGACGCCAAAGTTCGCGGCGTGGCGCAAACCATTGTGTCCGAGCATAGCGCAAACGAGATGAAACTACAGGCACTCGCCGCCAAGTATGATGTGAAACTGCCGAATGCGCCCGACGCCAAGCACAAGGCGTCGGCAAAGAAACTCGCTAAGATGAGCGGCAAGGCGTTCGACAATGCGTATATTAT